>CAMNDA010000001.1 GCA_946534745.1 uncultured Verrucomicrobiota bacterium
ACCTGCTCCGCATCCCGTCCGTGACGGACGACGTCCCGCAGGTGAACCGCGCCGTCGCCGCGATGCGCGGCTGGCTCGAGGCGCGCGGCGTCTTCTGCGAGACCGAGGCGATGCCCGACGGGCGCGAGTTCCTCGTCGCGTCCGTCCGGAAAGGCGAGCGCACGCCGAAGCTCCTGCTCAACGCGCACCTCGACGTCGTGCCCGCCTCCCCGGCGCTCTTCGAGCCCGTGGTCGACGGCGACAAGGTCCGCGGCCGCGGGACGCAGGACTGCAAGGGCAACGCGGTGGCGATGGCGACCGCGCTCGCCGCGCTCGCCGGGAGCGGCGCGAGCGTCGGCGGGATCTTCTCCACCGACGAGGAGGAGGGCGGCGAGACCTCCGGCGAGGCCGTGCGGCGCGGCTGCCGCGCCACCGGGCTCACGGCCGTCCTCGACGGCGGCGCCTGGTCGATCACCTGTGCGCAGAAGGGCATCGCCTCGTTCCGGCTCGTCGCGAAGGGCAGGGGAGGGCACTCCTCCTCGCCCTGGTGCTTCGACAACCCGATCGACAGGCTCCTCGACGGCTGGGCGCGCGTGCGCGCGGCCTGGCCGGCCATCCCCGAGGACGAATGGCACTGGGGCGACTCCATCGCCGCGACGGTCGTGCGCGGCGGCGCCGTCCACAACCAGATCCCCGACGAGGCGGAGATGGTCGCCAACGTCCGCTACGTGAATCCGGGCGACGAGCCGCGCATCGAGGCCATGATCCGCGAGACGTCCGGCCTCGAGGTCGAGCTCCTCGCGTCGTGCGAGCCCGTCTTCTGCGACGAGAACGCGCCGGCCCTCGCCGCGCTCCGCGGCGCGATGGCGGCCGCGTTCGGCCGCGAGATCCCCATGCAGCGCATGCAGGGCGCGACGGACGCGCGGCATTTCGCCGGCCCCGGCGCGGCGCCGGTGGCGATCATCGGGGTCGAGGGCGCGGCCTGCCACGAGGATCGCGAGTGGGCCAGGCTCTCGACGGTCCAGGCCTACGCCGACCTGCTCGAATCCTTCGGCCGCTCGTTCGCGGGGGAGGGCGCCCGGTGAGCGGGGCCGGCCGCCACCGGCCGATCGTCGGGACGCTCGGCTTCATCCTCTCGCCCGACCGCGAGCGCGTCCTGATGGTCCACCGCACCTACCGCCGGACCGACGAGAACCTCGGCAAGTACAACGGCGTCGGCGGGCACCTCGAGCGCGGCGAGGGCGTGGCGGAGTGCATGGTGCGCGAGATCCGCGAGGAGACCGGGCTCGAGGTCGTCTCGATGCGGCTGCGCGGGACCGTCTGCTGGTCCGACTTCGGCCCCTCCAAGGAGGAGTGGCTCGGCTTCGTCTTCCTCGTCGACGGCTGGCGCGGCGAGCCCTTCGCGGACAACGAGGAGGGGACGCTCTCGTGGGAGCGCATCGACCGCCTCGACGACCTTCCGATGTGGAAGGGCGACCGGCTCTTCCTGCCGCTCGTCTTCGACGGCGACCCGCGCCCCTTCCACGGCTGGATGCGCTACGACGGCGAGGAGCCGGCCGACTGGCGCGTCTCCCGGTTCTGACGCCCTCCGTTCCGACGCCACAGACGCCCGGAGCGCCGCCCGTCTATCGGGAGGCGCTCCGTGCCTGTCGTTTCTTGTGCTCCATTTTGAGCCATTCTTTTGCTTGACATCCGGACCCGACTTTGGTATAAAACCCGCTTTCCCACGCACCAGCGCGCGCGCAAGGCCGCCCGTCGGCCCGCCGCCGCCCGCACGATGCAATCCATCCTTTCCCGAAACCAACCGACGCACCGAACCATGAACACACCGCGCCGCATTCCCATGAAACAATTCTTCTCCGCCGGGCTCCTCGCCGCGGCGCTCTGCCTGGCCGCCGGCCCGGCGAGGGCCGCCGACAACCTGACGATGGCCGACTTCGGCCATTCGATCAAGCTGATGGTCGACGGCTACACGGGAAGCGAGACGCTCGAGAACTTCCCCGTGCTGGTGCGCGTGTCGGAGGCCGGCATTACCGGGTTCCGCTACGAGGACACTTCTTCGTGGAACAAGAACCATGATACAACCTACGGCTACGATCTGGCCTTCTTTGCCGAGGACGGCACCCGTCTCGCATCCGAAGTCGATACTTGGATCCACGAAGGCGAATCTCTTGCCTGGGTCAAGCTGCCGCAATTGAATAACGGCGTACAATTCTACATGTGCTACAACGTCGCGGACGGCGTTTACGTCACGAACGACAATCCCTGGGACGACTACGTCGGCGTCTGGCACCTCAAGGAAACGGGCGGTTCCAACAAAGTTGTCAACGATTCCTCGCCCAACGGAATGCAAGGCAAGACGTTTGCCGGCGGAACCTACGCAAGTAGCCCTGTCGGCGCGGGCCGCCGCATCGCGCCCGACAAAAACCACGCCTACGGCATCGTCGTCGATGCGACGAACGGGACGCAGAAAGCCGTTGCCGATTCGCTCGGTACCGACTTCTCGACATCGTTTTGGATGAACCCGCAGGGCGATGACACCTATTGCTTCCTCATCGACCGCCGCAAGGGTGAGTATAACGATCCGGGCGGGTGGGGAACGCGTCTCCATGAAGGAAAAGCCGCCACCAAGCAACTCCAGATTTACGCCGGGACCGAGAAACCATTCTCCAATAACTACGACGGCACTCTAAGCGGGAACAACTACGCCGTCCTCTACACGCAGAACACATGGAGCAAAGTCGATGTCCACTGGTATGCGACCAGCGAAACCGCCGGTGCCGCCGACATTTACTTGAACGGCGAACTCGTCGAGACGGTGACCCTGCCTCAACCTCCCAAGCAGGACAACGCCAACATCGGCATCGGCGGCTCGACGCAGCCTAATCCAACCAACAGCAACCCCAAGCCAGATCAGAAGGGCCGCCGCTTCAACGGCTACATGGACGAGGTGCGCCTTCGTTCCGGGGGCTTGAGCGCCGACTGGATCAAGGCCGACTATGATACGGTTGTCAATGAAACGTTCGTGACGATCGCGCCGCCGGTCGTGGCGTGGACGAACGGGACCGGCGCAACGCCGGGCGTTGCGTCCGTCCACAAGGATCATGTGACTTTCGCGGGAACGATGACGGACTGCGGCGGATCCGCCAGCTGTGCCATCCAGTGCAAGGTCTGGGCGACGGGCGGGACCGAGCCGTCGGAATGGACGACGCTCACGAATGGTCTCGTCTCCCTCGAGTCGTTCACGGTCACCGCTTCCGGGTTGACGGCGGAGACGTCCTACGACTACCGGCTCCGGGCGGTCGGGACCGGCGAG
>CAMNDA010000002.1 GCA_946534745.1 uncultured Verrucomicrobiota bacterium
GGGTCGTGCAGGATACGGAGTAGACGATCGAGGGGAACTCCTCCCGGAGCATCCGGACGAGGGTGGACTTGCCGGCGCCCGACGGGGCGGTCAGCACGAGGAAGAGCGGGGTTGCGTTCGCAGGCACGCGTTTCTTCTCCGTCGGGACTAGTCGATGATGATCCGCGTGCGGACCGCGGCGGTCTTGCCCGCGCCGTTCACGGTGCCGTAGGGGTGGATTTCGCCGAAGGCCATCGTCTTGGCGCCCCAGAGCTCGAAACCGACGCTGTCGGTCGTGCGGATGCGCAGCGTGGAGAGCGTGACGCCCCGGAACTCCGTGTTGAAGCGTTGGTAGTTGGGCGCGTCGGACGCGGTGTTCTGTTCGACGGCGACTTCGCCGACCAGCACTTCTTCGTCGCCTTCGACCGAATAGAATTCGACGACGTGGTTGTGGTTCGGAACGGAGAACTCGACCTTCGTCAGATCGATCGGGCAGCCGAAGGCGAACTCGACGTATTCGTCCGAGTGGTCGTTCGAGGCTGCCGCCCAGTAGGCCTTCCAGTCCATCGTCCAATTCCCGTTGAACAGATAGTCCGCCTGGACGCCCCACTCGGGGTGGCAGGTCGAGGAAACGGAAATGTCGGTGAACTGGACGATTCCCGCGACGGCGAATCCGCCGAGCGAGACCATTTCGCGCGGCTCGTCGAAAACGACGGCGTCTCCGCACCGCTTGCAGACGTTCGTCCCGGAACCGTAGGCGAGGCTCGTGCCGCGCGTGACGAGGACGGGCTCGTAATCGTGCCCGAGCGGGAAGGAGGAAAGGGAGTTCCGCTGGAAATAGGTCCCGCAATTCGTGCACTGGCGTTGGTCGATGCCGAACTCGGTGCAGTTCGCCGTGCCGGGTACCGGCTCCCATTCCGTCAGGTATTGATCGGGGTGGAGGCAGCCGAGCTCGGAAGGGTCGACGCCCCAGACCTCGATCTCGGCCAGAGACTGGCCGCCCCAGCCCAGGGACGTGTCCCAGACGTATTTGATCTTTTTCACCACGCGTTCGACGGTGTAGGAGATCGGCTTTCCGGGAACGCTCGTCTGCTCGACGATGGCCGTCCATGCCGATCCGTCGTCGGAATAGTACAGGGAGTATTCGGCGTTTCCGGCGTGTCCGATCTTGACTTCGGTGACGTAGCAGCCGTCGGAGAACGTGTCGTCGAGATCGACGACAAGATAGGCGCCCGCCGTGTTCTGGTAACGATAGTCGGTGAAGGTTCCGTTGAACAGGCTGTCCGTGTAATCGCCGCCGTTCATTCCGGCCCTGCCTTTGGTCGAACCGCCGTCGCGGTAGAACGTGGAGTGTTCGACGGAAGAAACCTTGGCCGCTTCCCAGGCGCGGGCGGCGGGAGCCGCGAAAACCGCCGCGGCGAGGAGGGGGAGGAGAATCGGATGTTTCATGGGGAGAGGCGGATTGGGGATTAGGGATCTGGGATCAGGGATTGGTGGCCGCTGCGCGGCCGAAGGGAGCCGTTCGCTTTCTTTTTGAGTGAAGCCCGCCATTCAGCGGCCTTCTCTTCGAGGATGTCGCGGACGATTTGAGTCATTCATTTTCGAGAAGGTCCGAAAGACGGGTCCCGGGGAGGATCTCCTCGGTGGCGCCGTAGATCTTGAAGAACTGCGCCGGACGGTCCTTGGTGGAGGCGGGAAGGTCAAGCGTGGAGGCGGTCGCCTTCTCGCAGGCGACGCAGACCCAGTCGGCCGGATCGGCGCTGAGCGTGGCGGAGCCGAAGGCGACGTACCAGGAGCCGGGTTCGGCGTCCTTGAGGCCGATCTTGAAGGTCTCGGTGTCGGTGCCGACGTTGGAGAACGTGAGGCCGGTCGCGCCGCCGCGGAGCGCCGCGTCGAAGGTCACGAGGACGTCGGACGTCTTCTCCTCGATGTAGTAGACGCCCTTGAAGTCGTCGATCGCGCCGCTGCCGACGTAGGTGACGCGGCGGACCTGCCGGGCGGTCGAGGCGAGCGGGAGCGCGGTCGCGCCGCCGCTCGCGAGGGCCGTGAGCGGGTCGCCGGCGCTGTAGGTGACGGTCCCGGCGCCGAAGTCGAGGTCGGCCGCCCAGTCGATCCAGCCGTCGGACGGGACGCGGAACGCCTCGAAGGGCACCCAGCCGGAGGCGGCGTAGCCGTAGAGCGTCTGCACCGTGCCTTCCTTGCCGAGCGCGAGCGCGGCGAGCGGGGCGGGCGAAATCGCGGCGGGGACGCCGAACTCGGCGGCGAGCTGCGTGCGGCCCTCGATGCGGACCTTCTTGCCCTCGACGGAGGCGGTCTTCGCCGTGTAGCGGACGAAGCCGTCCTCCTCGGTCGCCAGGTCGATGCGGTTGTTGCCGCCGTCGGAGCTCCACTTGGAGATGTTGTTCGAGCCGGACTTCGTCCACGTGCCGCCGTCGAGCGGGTCGCGGCCGGACGCGGAGGCGAACGGCCAGGCCGAGTAGTTCGACTTGTCGAGCTGGATGTCGATCCAGCCGATCGTCTTGCGGCCGAGGACGCGGCCCTCGGCGACGGTCTCGTACTCGCCGTCCTTCTCGACGACGAACCGGTAGCGCGTCACGCGGCCGAGCGTGATCGCGAAATCGCCGGAGTAGACGGTGCCGGCGGCGACGGAGTCCCACGTCTTCTTGACCTCGTCGCCGACGAGCAGCGCGAGCGCGCCGGCGCGGTCGGCGCGCGTC
>CAMNDA010000003.1 GCA_946534745.1 uncultured Verrucomicrobiota bacterium
CCGCCAGGCCCGCTGGAACCAGGACGACTACAAGAAGGCCCAGGCCGACATCTCCTCCCGTCTCCGCACGGCGCGCGAATACTACGGCACCGGCGAACTCGGCGAATGCCGCCGCATGGTCGAACTCGTCCTGCACGACTATCCGTGGTGCAACGAGGCGATGACCCTGCTGCGCCGGCTCGAAGTCGAGGAACACCGCTTCTCCGACCGCGAGCGCCTCACCTCCCGCGAAAAGATGATCTCCGACGTGACGGGCGCCTGGAGCGCCAAGACGTACGGCGTCGGCTACACGGCCGGCGGCTCCGACGTGGGCGGCGGCGGGGCCGGCAGCGCCGACGGCGAGGGCGCCACGATCCGCGACGTCAGCAACGAGATCCGCATCCGCGAGAAGATGGACCGCATCACGATCCCGGAAATCGAGTTCCGCCAGGCCAACATCGTCGACGTGATCGGATGGCTCGGCGACGCGTCCCGCGAGAACGATCCGGACGACGTGCCCGTCGAAGAGCGCGGCGTCAACTTCGTGCTCGACCTCGGCAGCGCCGCTTCCGAGAGCTCCTCCGCGGCGGCCTCGGACGATCCCTGGGGCGCCGCGGCCGAAGCGCCCGCCGCTTCCGACGGCGGCGTTCCTCCGCTCACCATCAAGGCCTACAACCAGAAGCTCAGCAACATTCTCGACCTCATCACCGACATGGCGGGCCTCAAGTCGCAGGTGAAGGGCAACATCGTCATGGTCATGCCCAAGAACAAGGCCTCCTCCGACCTCATCCTGCGCATGTACAACGTGCTTCCGTCCATCGACGACCGCGTGGCGCAGATCGGCTCGGGCCGCGGCCAGGGCTCCGGCGACGCTTCCGATCCGTTCAGCATGGACGCCGGCTCCGTCCAGGGCGTCACCGACTGGAAGGAGTTCTTCTCCAAGCTCGGCGTCAACTGGCCCGACGAATCGACGGTCAACTACATGCCCGGCATCAACAAGCTCATCGTCAAGAACACCGCGGCCAACCTCGCCACGCTCGAACAGGTCCTCGCCGAACTCAACGTGACGCCGTACCAGGTCGAGATCGAAGTCCGCTTCGTCGAAGTTGCGCAGTCCGACATCAACTCCCTCGGCCTCGAATGGGTGCTCAACGACGACTGGGAGATGCTCGAAAACAAGAAGGACTCCGCCCTCGATCCCCGCTCCCGCCGCCGCATCGTCATGAACAGCGGCAACGTCAACCGCGGCTTCAACTACCTCAGTTCGAACTCCCGTCTCGGCGTCAACAGCGGTGAAGCGATCGCGGACAACATCGCGTCCTTCACCTCGGTTCTCACGAACCCCGAGCTCTCGCTCGTCCTCCACGCGCTCGCGAACCGCTCGAACTCGGACCTCCTCTCCGCGCCGAAGGTCGTCGTCCAGGCCGGCAACGAGGCCACGATCAAGACCGTGACCGAGTACATCTACCCGACCGAATACGAAGTCACGTATCCGGACATCGACGCCGGCGACGGCGGCGCGGTCGGTTTCGTGCTCCCCGCGGTCGAGCCGCAGGACTTCCAGACGCGCGAAGTCGGCGTCATCCTCCGGACCACGCCGCGCGTTTCTCCCGACGGCTCCCGCATCGCTCTCGACCTCACGCCGACCGTCGTCTCCGACCCGACGTGGAAGGACTACGGCTACACCTATCCCGGTTCCGACGGTTCCATCGAGAACGGCTTCCACCTCACGATGGAGCAGCCCTTCTTCCCGGTTCGCTCGCTCGCGACGTCCGTCGAGATCTACAACGGCTCCACGGTCGTCATGGGCGGCATGATCCGCGAAGAGCGCTACACCGAAGAGGACAAGATCCCGATCCTCGGCGACATCCCGGTCATCGGCCACCTCTTCCGCTACAAGTACGACCAGAGCGACAAGAAGAACCTCCTTATCTTCGTGACCGCCCGTCTGGTCGACCCCGCGGGCCGCGACGTGAAGGCGTCCGACGGCACCGGCCTCCTCGGAGCCTCGGCCCCGAGCGACGGCGAGTTCTGAAAACACGGCGAACGAGGGCGCCCGGTCCGGGCGCCCTTTTTCTTTTTTCCGATGGGTTTCGCGAAACTCCGCTCCGGCGCCCTTTCCGGGATCGACGCGATACCGGTCCGCATTGAGGCGGACGTGTCGCGCCGGGGCGACCCGCAGACCGTCATCGTCGGGCTTCCCGACGCGGCCGTGAAGGAGAGCCAGCACCGCGTCTGGACCGCCATCGCGAATTCCGGCTACGGCGACCTCAGGGGGCACACCACGGTCAACCTCGCCCCGGCCGACGTCCGCAAGGACGGTTCCCTTTTCGACCTTCCCATCGCCGTCGCGCTTCTTCTCGCGACGAACCGGGACGACCGCGAAGACGCGCTTCGCGAACGCGCCGCGGGGCCCGGCGCCGGTCCGTCCGTTTCCGGCGCTCCGGACGCCGTCCGGGACGGCCTCAGCCCCTCCACCACGGCTTTCGCCGGCGAGCTTTCGCTCGAAGGGCGGGTCTGTCCCGTGAAGGGCATCCTCCCGCTGGCGGCGGGGCTCAAGGCCGCCGGCGTCCGTTCGTTCGTCGTGCCCGCCGAAAACGCGGCGGAGGCGGCCGTCGTGAGCGGACTGGACGTGTATCCCGTCCGTACGCTCCGGCAGGCGTTCGATCTCGTGACGGGAGCGGACGGCGGGCGTACGCGCCCCCTGCGCGCCTCGACGGAATTCGCGTTCGCGTCCGACGTTTCCGGTCTGCCGGATTTTGCGGACGTCAAGGGTCAGGAGATGGCGAAGGACGCCATCGCGGTCGCGGTCGCCGGCGGACACAACATCCTCATGGTCGGTCCGCCCGGCACGGGCAAGTCGATGATCGCGCGGCGCATTCCGTCGATCCTTCCGCCGATGTCGCTGGACGAGGCGATCGAATGCACGAAAATCCATTCGATCGCGGGACTCGTGCCGCCCGGATCGTCGCTTCTGCGCGAGCGGCCCTTCCGCGCGCCGCACCACACGGTGTCGGACGTCGCGCTCGTGGGCGGCGGGGCGCATCCCTCGCCCGGCGAAGTCACGCTCGCGCACGGCGGCGTCCTCTTCCTAGACGAACTGCCCGAGTTCGGCCGCAATGCCCTCGAAGTGATGCGGCAG
>CAMNDA010000004.1 GCA_946534745.1 uncultured Verrucomicrobiota bacterium
GCGCCGCCCGCTCCGCGCTCTTCACCGTCGACGAGGATCTCGCCTCGCTCCCCCCGGAGAAGGCCGCCGCCGCATCCGCCGCCCTTCCGCTCCTCTCGAACGCGCTTGCCTCCGCCTCCGCTCCGGCGCTCACCAACGCCCTTCGCGCGGCGGCCGCGGCGGGGCTCACGAACACCGTTGCCGCCGCCGCCTCGCATCCCGTCGCCCCGCCCTCCCGGGAGGCCCTCGAGACCCGCGTCGAGCTCGCGCAGAACCGTCTCGCGGGGTTCCGGCAGCGGCTCGAGCCCCGCTTCCGCGCGGAGAAGGACCTTTCGCGGGCGAAGGTCGAGATCGGCGTGCGCGCGACGCTCGCGGTCGCGTGCTTCTGCTTCGTCCTCGTCGGCATCCCGCTCGGCATCCAGAGCCATCGGCGCGAGTCTTCCGTCGGAATCGGCATCTCGCTCGCCATCGCGGGCGCGTTCTACCTCTTCTGCATCACGGCCGAATCTCTCTCCAAGCACCCCGAGCTGCGCGCGCACTGGCTGCTGCCGGTCCCCGTCGTCGTCTGCCTCGCGATGCACGTGTGGCTCATGAACCGCCACGAATGATCGCGCCAGTCGCGCCGGGAACGGCCGCGGGGGAGCGGAATCGCCTAGGAGTCGCCGATGTCGTCCGGCGGGCCGTAGCCGGCGGCGGCCTCGTCGTCGTCCGGGGCGCCCGCGCCCTCGGACGGATCGTGCAGGGTCGCGCGAAGGATGTCGCGCGGGGCGGAGCCGTTGGCCGGGCCGATGCAGCCGCGCGCCTCGAGCTCGTCCATGATGCGCGCGGCCTTGTTGTAGCCGAGCTTGAGCTTGCGCTGGAGCATCGAGGTCGAGGCGCGGTCCGCCGCGACGATGACGTCGAGGCAGCGCTGCAGGAGAGCCTCCTCGCCGCCGCCGCCCTCGTCCTCGCCGCCGCCCTCGCCGCCGCCGCCCTCGTCGCTCTCGAAGGTCTTGAAGCTGTCGCCGGCGTCCTTGACCTTGATCTTGTCGAGCTTGGCCTTGATGTCCGGGACGTAGAGCGGCTCGCTCTGGTCGCGGTACCACTGCGTGAGCGCGGCGATCTCGTCGTCGTCGATCCAGCAGCTCTGCGAGCGCTGGAGGCCGGCCGACGAGGTCGGGTTGAGGAAGAGCATGTCGCCGCGGCCGATGAGCGTCTGCGCGCCGCCCTGGTCGATGATCGTCATCGAGTCCATCGCGGAGGCGACCTTGAGCGCGATGCGCGCGGGGAAGTTGGCCTTGATCTTGCCGGTGATGACCTTGACGTCCGGGCGCTGCGTGGCAATGATGAGGTGGATGCCGACGGCGCGCGCGAGCTGGGCGAGGCGGACGACGCGCGGCTCGACGTCGGCGCCGGCGAGCATCATGAGGTCGCTCATCTCGTCGATGACGATCGCGATGTAGGGCAGCGTCGCCGGCGCGCCGTCGCCCTCGCCCTCGCCGCCGCTGCCGAAGAGCGAGGCCTGGCGCGAGGAGGTGCGCGTATTGAACGCGGCGATGTTGCGGACGCCGACGGACTGGAAGAGCTTGAGGCGGCGGTCCATCTCCTTCACCGCCCACTGCAGGCACACCGCGACCTTCGGCGCGTCGGTGATGACGGGGACGACCAGGTGCGGGATGTCGGCGTAGGGCGTGAACTCGACGCGCTTGGGGTCCACGAGGACGAGCCGCAGCTGCGCGGGCGTGCGCGTGAGGAGCCAGCCGGCGAGGATGCCGTTGAGGGTGACGGACTTGCCGGAGCCCGTCGTGCCCGCGACGATCATGTGCGGCATCTTCGCGAGGTCGGCGATGACGGGCGCGCCGTCGATGTCGCGCGAGAGGAGCATCGGCAGCGCCATCTTCTGCGCGGCGGCCTTCCACTCGGGCGACTCGGCGATGCCGCGCAGCGGGACGGGGCGGGACTTGATGTTCGGGACCTCGAGGCCGACGACGTCCTTGCCGGGGATGGGCGCGATGATGCGGAGGCTCTTCGCGCGCAGGTTCATCTGCAGGTTGCTGTGGACGCTCTGGATGCGGTCGACCTTGACGCCGCTCTCGGGCTTCACCTCGTAGCGCGTGATCGTCGGGCCGCAGACGACGTGCGTCACGGCGCCGTTGAGGCCGAACTCCGAGAGCGTGTCCTCGATGATGCGGCTGCGCTCGGCGATCTCGGCGGAGTTGTCCTGCGCCGTCTCGGGAGGAAGCGGATGCAGCAGGCGCGTGGAGGGGAGGCGGAACTCGACGGGCGAGGGCGGGAACGGCCCCACGTCGCCGGACGGCTGGGCCGGCTCGGGCGCGGGCGGCGGCTCGAGCGTCGGAGCGGGCATCGGGCGCGGCGCGCGCGAGGGCGGCGCGGGCGGCGGAGGGACGGCCCCCGGGGAGACGGTTTCCCCGGAGAGCGCGAAGGCCCCCGGCGATGGCGGCGCCTCGGGGGCGGGCGCGGCGGAGGCGCCGCCGTTGAAGATTTCGTCGTCGTCGTCGGACCGCTTCCGCGCCGCCTCCTTCTCGGCCTTGCGCCGGGCCCTCTCCTCGGCCTTCTCGGCCTTGCGCCGGGCCTTCTCCTCGCGCCTCGCGGCGCGGGCGGCCTCCTTCGCGGCGCGGCGCTCGTCGCGCTCGCGGTCGCGGGCGGCGCGCTCGTCCTCGGCGCGGGCCTCGCGCTCGGCCGCGGCGGCCTCGCGGGCGGCGCGGCGGTCGGCGCGGGCGCGCGCGGCCGCGGCGTCGTCGCCCTCCAGGTCGGGGCGGTCCGCGATCGTGCGGTCCTCGGCGTCGCGGCGGATCGCCTCGCGGCGG
>CAMNDA010000005.1 GCA_946534745.1 uncultured Verrucomicrobiota bacterium
CGCCTACCAGGCGTGCTGGGATCCGACCGCGCCGGTCCTCTACGCCGTCCGGGCGGGCGGCAGGCAGCTCGTCGCCGTTTCGGCCGATCCGGCGGCGCCGCGCGAGACCGTCGTGCTGGAGAGCGGCGTTCCGCCCCTGGGCGACGGCGTCCTCGTCACGCTTCCCGACGCCCACGCCGGCGATCCGATGTTCGCCCTCACCCTGCGCGGCGCGAAGAACGCGACCGTGCACGTCCGCCTCGCGGACGGAATCAAGCTGCGGGAACCGGAGCTGACCGAAATCGCCGGCGGCTGCCAGATGGTCTGGCGCGGCGGAAATCCCCGCGACTTCGCCTGGATGGACCATCCCGGGCACAAGGGCACCGCGATCTACACGATGGGCGTCGACGGCGGGCCCGCGGTCCTCCTCGACAACCCCGGCGACTGGTCGCACGAATACTTCCCGCGCTTCGCGGGCGACGGCCGCTGGCTCGTCTACGGCGCGAGCGAGGGCGCGCACGAACAGGACGTCCGGGACTACGAGATCTTCCTGTGGGATACGTCGGACACGAACACGCCGCCCGCACGCCTCACGTTCCACACCGGCAACGACTGCTGGCCGGACATCCGGTAGCGCCCTAGATCCCGGAGCGGCGGACCGGGACGCCCATCGCGGCGAGCTCGTCCTTGATGCGGCCGATGGTGTACTCGCCGGTGTGGAGCATGCCGGCGACGATCGCCGCGTCGGCGTGCGCCTCGACGAAGGCGTCGCGCAGGTGCTCGGAGCATCCCGCGCCGCCGGAGGCGACGACCGGGACGCCGACCGCGTCGGCGATGAGCCGCGTGATCGTTAGCTCGAAGCCCGCGCGCGTGCCGTCGGCGTCGACGGAGTTCACCACGATCTCGCCCGCGCCGAGGCCCTCGGCGCGCTTCGCCCACTCCACGGCGTCCATCCCGGTCCGGTTGCGGAAGCCGCGCGTCGTGATCTCGTAGCCGGAGGGGCAGCGCGCGAGGTCGTCGGTGCGGACGGGGTCCATCCCGAGCACGACGCACTGCGCGCCGAACGCCCTCGCGCCCTCGGAGATCACCTCGGGACGGGCGACGGCGAGCGAGTTGACGCTCACCTTCTCGGCGCCCGCGAGGAGGATCTTCTCCATGTCGGAGACGGACGAGACGCCGCCGCCGACCGCGAAGGGGATGCGGACCGCGCGCGCGACGCGCGCGACCATCTCCAAATCGGTCGGGCGGCGCTCGTGCGACGCGGTGATGTCGTAGACGACGAGCTCGTCGCAGCCCTCGTCGTAGTAGCGCGCCGCGAGCTCGACCGGGTCGCCGAGGTCGACGTTGTTCTGGAACCTCACGCCCTTCGTGACCCGGTTGCGGATCACGTCGAGGCACGGGATGATGCGCCGCGTAAGCATGGCGTGAAGGGGGCTATTCGTCGAAGCCGAAGCCGCCGCCGCCGGAGTCGCCGCCGCCCTCCTCGCCCGCGGGCGCCTCGCCGAACTCCGCGGCGAGCGGCGGGATGAGGCGGCCGGCGTCGGCGCGCAGCGCGCCGCGCAGCTGCAGCGCCTGGAGCGCGAGCTTCTTCGCGCGCTGCATGCTGCTGAAGTCGCCCTTGCCGTGCATGTAGAAGAACACGGCGGCGTTGAAGAGCTGCGTGCCCTTGGCGATGTTGTCGAGCGCGGGGCGGTCGGGCGCGCGGTTCTCCAGGACGCCCCAGCTGAGGCGGATCCAGTCGCCGAGCCCGAGGTCCGCGATCTTCACGTCCTGCATCTGGCTGACGAGCAGGCGCTTGCCGTCGGCGGAGACGCCGCGCACGTCCTTGCCGCGGTAGCCCTTCTTGACGTCGCCGTAGCGCTTGATGTCGGCGAGGAGGAAGGTCCGGTACTCCTTGAGGCACTCGGCGCGGCGGATGGCCCAGTTGAGCTCCTCCAGCGCGGCGGGGCTCGTGAGCTCCTTCTCCATGCGGTGCATCTTGTCCTGGTAGCCGGAGTAGTCGAACGCGTCGATGAGCGGCTGGTGGCTGCGGGCGACCTCCTGGACGCGGGCGATCTCCTCGGCCTCGACGCCGGCGAGCCGCTCCTTCTCCGCCTCCTCGGCGGCGAGGCGCTGGCGCTCCTTCTCCGCCTCCTCGGCCTCGCGCTTCTCGCGCTCGCGCTGGTTGATGAACTTCTTGGCCTGCTTCTTCACGGCGGCGATGCCCTGGATCATCGCCTGCGCCTGGCGGTTGGCCTGGTTGTAGCACTCCTTGGCCTCCTGCAGGCGCTGCTGGCGCTCCGCGAGGACGCGCTGGCGCTCGCCCAGCGCCGCCTCGTAGGACTCGAGCGGCGACTCGGGCGGGACGGGCGCGAACGACACGCCCTCGACGACCTTGTCGCAGAGCCAGTAGCAGTCGCGCGCCTGGACCTGGAGCTCGCGGACCGGATTCACGACGCGCTCCTCGACGACGGCGTCCAGCTCGTGCCCGCCGGCACGGCCGACCGACCCGACCATCGCGGGGGCGGCGTCCGCGGCGGGCGCGGGCTCGTCGGGCTTCGGCGCCGGCGGCGCGATGCCCTCGTCCTCGAGGTCGACGCCGAGATCGGCGAGCTTGGTGCGCGCGTACTCGTCCGCGGTCATGTCCGCCTCCTTCGCCTTCTGCATGATGAGGTCGGGCGGGATCGGGAAGCCCTGGATCTCGGTGAGCTTCTTGACGAGCAGGTCGACGGGCGAGGTGCCCTTCTTCGGCTTGGGCGCCTCCTCGGGCGGCGGCTCGGGCTTGGCGGCCTCGGCGGCGGGGCTCTT
>CAMNDA010000006.1 GCA_946534745.1 uncultured Verrucomicrobiota bacterium
ACGCGGAGCGAGAGCGCGGCGGGGTCGGCGTCCTCCGCCGTCTCGATCCAGCCGCCGACGTGCAGCTCGACGGGACCGGACGCGGCGTGTGTCTGGCCGAAGCCGAGCTCGGCGATGCGGGCGCGGCTCCAGGCGCGGAGGCGGGCGGGGAGCGGGAGGCCGCAGTCGGGCAGGGGAGGGGACCAGGGCGCGCCGAAGGCGAGCACGGGCTTGTGCGGGGCGTTCTCCGGCGTGGCGGGGCGGAGCGTGACGGCGAGGGCGTTCGGGCCGGGGCGGAGCAGGCGGCGCACGTCGGCGCGCCAGGGGCGGAACGCGTTGTCGCAGCGGAGCGCGACGTGACCGTTCACGGAGACCGAGGCGAGCGTGTCGACGCCGTCGAGCTCCAGGTCGACGAAGTCGTGCGCGAGCAGCGCGGCGTCCGCCTCGATCGTGCGCGAGAGGATCCACGTGGCCTCCGCGGCGCGGCGCGCGGCCTCGGCGCCGCCGCCCTCGGCGAGCGGGTCGGCGATCCGCCCGGCGCGGACGAGCGCGGAGAGGACGCCGCCGGGGACCGCGCAGGGGACGGCGCCGAAGCGCGCGTCGCCCTTGCGGCGCAGCGTCCATTCTCCGGTAAGGTCGATCGTCGTCATGGCGTGTGCTTCCGACGAGCCGCGAGGATACCGGAATCGCCGCGCCATGGCAAGTCGGGCGCGCGGCGGCGGTTGCGGCCGCGGGGGACGGGTGGTAGAATGGTCGCCGTTCGCGGCCGCTGGCCGCAGCCCGGCAATGGAAAAGATACCCAGCTTCACGATCGACCACGTGCGCCTGCTCCGCGGCGTCTACGTCAGCCGCAAGGACCCCGTCGGCGGCGAAACCGCCACCACGTTCGACGTCCGCATGAAGGAGCCCAACCGCGAGCCGGCCATGGGCCAGGGCGCGATGCACACGCTCGAGCACCTGGGCGCGACGTTCCTGCGCAACGATCCGGAGTGGAGGGACCGCGTCCTCTACTGGGGGCCGATGGGCTGCCTGACCGGCTGCTACATGATCCTGCGCGGCGATCTGGAGCCCGGCGACGTCGCGGACCTCCTGCGGCGCCTCTTCCGGTTCGCGGCCGGATTCGAGGGCGAAGTCCCCGGTGCCACGGAGCGCGATTGCGGCAACTGGCTTCTGCACGACCTGCCGATGGCCCGGTGGGAGGCTCGCCGGTATCTGGCCGAGGTCCTCGACCGTCTCGGCCCCGAAAACACCGTCTATCCGGCCTGAGGCGCCTGCGCCCCGCCCGCGCCAGGAGGCGTGCCCGGTTGTGGCGCGCTCCGGCTCGCCCCGTCTCGTCCCTTGCCGGGGGCGCGGGAAGGGTGTATAATGTGCGGCAACCGAAACGAGACGGCCCCTTCGGCCCATTTTCGGTCTTTTCCGCCATGAAAGCGTTCCGCCTCCTCCGTCCGCTCGCCGCCATCGTTCCGCTCTCCCTCCCGGCCCTGCCCGCCGCCGCCGCGCCGGCAAAGACCATCCAGGTCGCCGTCGCCGGCTACACGGGATCCTCCACGCTCGCGAACTTCCCCGTCCCGGTGAAGATCTCCGAGGCCGCCGTCCCGGGCTTCCGCTACGCCGACTGCGCCGCCGGCGGCGCGGACCTCTCCTTCGCCGATGCGGCGGGGAGCGCGCTGCCGTTCGAGGTCGACACGTGGGACGCGTCCGGCACGTCCGTCGTCTGGGTTCTCCTGCCGTCGGTCGCCCCCGGCGGCGCGACGACCTTCACGATGGGCTGGAGCGATCCGTCGCCCGCCGGCGCCGACGCGGCCGCGGTCTGGACGGGCTCGGGCCACAAGGGCGTCTGGCACATGAACTCGGCCTCGCCCGCGGACGCCTCCGGCTCCGGCAACGGCGGGACCGCCGTCGGCGGCGCGACCACGGCCGCCGGCAGGATCGGGTCCGCGCTCTCCCTGCCGACGGCGGCCGACTACGTGACGTGCGGAAGGAGCCAGTCCAACGCCGAGCTCAAGGACGCCTTCACGGTCGAGGCGTGGGTGAACCCCGCCGGCTACAGCGGCAAGAGGGCCTTCTTCGGAAAGGACGCGTTCATTTCGATCCGGACCGGTAGCCAGACGCAGATCACGGTCACCACGCCCGGCAGGCAGGACCATAACCTGACCGTCGCGACGCTGCCCGCCGCCGGCGCCTGGTGGCACGTCGCCCTGACGTTCCAGAAGGGCGCGACGAACGGCTGCAAGGTCTACGTGAACGGCGCGCTCGCCGCCCAGGCGAACGCCGGCGACATCAACGACCAGACGGGTTCGACCGAGATGTGGCTCGGCAGGAACCAGTTTTCCGAATCCTTCCAGGGTTTGCTCGACGAGATCCGCCTTGGCGCCGGGATCCGGTCCGCCGACTGGATCGCGGCCGAATACGCCTCCGTCGCCGAGCCCGGCTTCCTCGCCTTCGGCACCCCCGGAGAATCCACGACCATCCTGTTCTACGGACCCGATCTGCCATGAAACGCATCCTCCCGCTTCTCTTCCTCCTCCCCGCGCTCGCGGCGGCCGCCCAGCCCCCGCGCCCGGAGACGCTCGCCGCGCGCGAGGCCTTCGCGCAGGAGGGCTTCGGCATCTTCGTCCACTGGGGCGTCTACGCCGTCTGGGGCAAGGGCGAATGGTATCTGCACAATTCCGGAATGCCGCTGGCGCAATACGAGGCGAAGACCGCCGAGTTCAACCCGACGAACTTCGACGCCCGCGCCTGGGCGAAGGCGTTCAAGGGGGCCGGC
>CAMNDA010000007.1 GCA_946534745.1 uncultured Verrucomicrobiota bacterium
GGGCCACGCCTCCGCGTCCTTCGCGTTTCAACCCCTTCAACCTCTTCAACCGATGAACTCCTCCCCAACCTTCCCCCGCCGAGCGCGGGGCATTGCGCTCGCCGCGCTGGCGGCCGCGCTCTCCCTCCTCGCGCTCTGCGCGCTCTACGCCCCGCTTGTCCGGAGCCACGGCCCCACCGCGTCCGGCGATCAGCTCGCGCAGGCCGCCGGTCGCGACGACTTCCACCTCTACCAGCTCGACTGCGTGATGTAGCCCGCCATGGAGAACGACATTCCCGCAACTCCCGCACCCGCGCCTTCGCGCGCGATCCCGCCCGCTCCCCTCGCCCTGAAGTGGGCGGTGGCGATCGGCTCGTTCGTTCCGGCCGGCTTCCTCGCGTTGGTCGTGTTCCTCTTGGTCGGACTGGGGAACGCCTGGTCGTCGTCCTCGCACTCCCCGGACGAACCGTTCGCGGCGGCGTTCGGCGTCGGGCTTCTCGCCCTCGCCGTTCTTTGCGTCCCCGCCGCGCTGCTCTGCAAGGGCGTTCGCGGCGTCCGGCCGGTCTACACGATGGTGCTCGCCTCGCTGGCGCTTGCGGTCGGGGAGAACGTTCCCGAACTGGGCGCCCCGTGGTTTCTCGTCTGCGCGATGCTGCTCTACAGCCCGTCCGTGACGGAGTTTCTGCGCACGCGGAGGCCCCGCCGCGCGGGTGCCGCGGTCGGCGCGAAGACCTACGCCCGGGAGGATCGCGCGGGCATGCTGTCCCTTTGGTTCTTCTCGGTCGGACTGGCCGTCCTGATGCTGTTCGCGCGGGCCCAGGAGCTCGCGCTCGCCTGCGCGGCGGGTTGGCTCGCGACGAGCGTCTGGCTCGTCGCGAAGGCGCGGTCCGGCGACTCGTCGAAGTGGGTGCTTGTTCCAACGCTGTGCGCATTCGCCACGATTGCCGGTTTTCATGTCCTCTGGACCGCGACGCCTCAATCATGGGTTGATCCCGCCTCCTGGACGCTGCTCGCATCGATCGCGGAAACCGTTCTCGCGTCGGCCGTCCTCTTCCTCCGCCACGCGATCGCGTCGCGCCGCCCGCGCCGCCTTCTCTGCGCGGTCGTCGTCCTCGCAACCCTGGGGCTCTGGTACGCGACCGGCTTCACCATTGAGCATTACACCATCTGCTGAACCGACCACCCCGCCACGCAACTTTACCTTTACCCTTTCAACCTTTTCAACCCCTTCAACCCATGAACCATCCCCCAACTCCACCCAATCTTGTCCGTCTTGCGCGGGCGGCCGGGCTCGCCGCGCTCTGCGTCCCGTGCGGGGGATGCCTCTTCTCGCGCATCGCCTCGTCGTACGGGGACGGCCCGTCGTGCGGAACGGTCGCGCTCGACGTCGTGACCGCGCCCCTGCAGCTCGTCGTCATCGTGAATGAAGGCGCCGAGACCGTCTTCGACGGCATCGAGCGGCGCCGGCACGACCAGGAAATGCGCAAGGCCGAGGCCTTCCTGCGCGAAGACCCGCAGCGGCTCGTGACGGATCCGGCGGCGTTCCGCGGGATTACGAAGGGCGGACTGGACGCGATAGCGGCGGTGTTGCGCGATCCGTCGGTTCCGTTCACGGTCGAGCAGCTGCGGGCCGTCGACTCGATCTGGACCGAGAACGGGGACGACAAATCCGCCCATCCCTGGGTCGGGCGCGGCCTCTGGAGCCGACCGGAATGGAGCGAAGCCGATTTGGCGGAAATCGGCGCGCGCCTTCTCTCCGAGAAACGGTTCTGGCACTATCGCGAATGGGACGACTTCGTGGCGAATCCGAAGGCGCCGGAAGACGTCCTGCACACGTTCCTGGCCCGCGTTCCGCACGGCTTCGAATGGACGACCGCCGACTGGTCCGCGTGGCGGGCGGCATCCGCCGCCCGGTCGAACCTGGCCGCCCGCACGCCGCCGGCGGTCGCGCTCGGGCGATACGGAATCGACGGCTGGGCGCCGCCGGAATCCGACCGGCTCCTTTCGCCGGCCGACTGCGGACGGATCGCGGCGGAACACAGGCACGCGTCGGGCGCGTCGGCGCGTTGCGCGCTGGAAGCGTTCGATTCCGCCGCCGCGGCCCGCGAGGCGCTCGTCGCTCGGGCGACGTGGTGGAACGCCCGCTGCCGCCTCCTTTGCCGGACGCCCGGGGATCTGGACGCCGGCGAGCGTTGCTACGCGGACGCGACGGGCCCGATCCCGGATTTCGTCGCATTCGTCCGAGGCAACGTCCTCGCGGTGTGCGAATCGACCCACGGCAGCACCTCCCAGGCGACGAGGGCGGCGGAAGAGCTGGACGCACGGCTTTGCGCGGCGCTGGGCCTTCCCGCCGGACAAACCGCCGGAAAGGGCTCCTACCAACGATGGCGCGACATGTTCGATCTGGCCTGCAACCGCCGCCAGGACTTGTCCGACGGACGGATTCTGCGGCTGGCCGAGCGCTCCGACGCGTTCAAGTCGTCCCTGAAGGCGGTCCTCGGCCCGGACGGGGAGGGCCCCGCCGCCCGAAGTCTGCGGCTCGCGTCGGAACTCGTCGCCGGCGAACGTCCCGGCCTCGAAAACGCCGCGCCGGCCGAACGCGCCCGTTTCTGCCTCGACGCCGCCGCCTGCGCCTCGGCGGCCGGGACGAACGCCTACGACTGGGACGCATTCGTCCGCCCGATGCTCGCCGAGGCGTTCCGCATCGACCCCTCGCTCCGCGCCGAAGCCGCCGCGCTCGGCCTCTCCGACTGACCCCGTCACGCCATGAACGACGCCACTCCTCCTCCGCCGTCTGGCCGCGCTCGCCTTGCGCGGCTGGCGGCCGCGCTCGCTTCGCTCGCGCTGCTCGCGGGCGGCTGCCGGAGCGTCGCGCCGGGGCGGATGCTGGACCTCGGCGACTGCGGCTCTTTCGGGGTCGGCGCCGGCTACGGGCTCGACGCGACGGTCCAGGCCGGCGCGCTCGCGGAGGCGTCGCTCGGCATCGGGCACAACATCCGGTATCGCGGCTGGAACGGGCACACCGGCGTCACGAAATGGCAGAACGCGCAGCTGTCCTGGCCGCCCTCCCTGTTTATGTCGGCTATGGCGATGGGCATGGCGCAGAGCGATTGCTGCCTGCTTCCCCCGGAAACCTTCTACGCCGTGCCGGACCCCGAGCGGATGGGGGCGCCCCCGCGTCCGGGGAACCGGACGCCCGCCGGAACCGAGTCCAAGCACTTCGGCTACGCCCTGCCGCTCTTGTCCGAACAAGGGCGCGAACGCACCGGCACCTTCCACAACGCCACGCGGATCGAGGCGGAGGCGACCCTTGGCGTCGTCTCCGTCCGCGCGGGGATCAATCCGCTCGAAATCATCGACTTCCTTCTCGGTTTCCTCGGCTTCGACATCGCGGGCGACGACCCGACACGCGGAGGGGACGAAGAGAGGGAACCTCACGCAGAGAGCGCGGAGTCTGAATCTCCCGCAAAGAACGCAGCGCCCATCCCCTAACTTTGCCCTTTACACTTTACCCTTTCAACCTCTTCAACCCCTTCAACCTCTTCAACCAATGAACTCCCCAACTCCGCCTTCCTCCCGCCGCGCGCGCGGCCTTCGCCGCGCCGCGCTGGCGATCGCGTTCGCCGCATTCTGCGCCGGCTGCCGAACCGGCGAACCGTTCATCCTCACGCGGGAAACCGCCGATCTCTGCCACAACCAGCACGTCGGCTGCTGCGGCGGCTGCCTGATGTCGTCGGGCATCCCGCTGGCCCTCGATGTGGCGAGCCTTCCGATCGATCTCGCGATCCAGGCTCTCGGTCCCGACCGCATCCGCGTGGTGGACGAACACGGCGAGCCGGTGAAGGGCGCCGAGGCGACCGTCCGGGCCGACTGCGGCGCCCCCGAGGACGTCATCCTCCACCGCCGGACCGGCCGCAGGGGAACCTTCCGCATTCGTCGGCGCGTTTCGAACAAGAATCCGTTCGGAGCACGCATCGTCTACGTGCGGGTCGCCAAGGAAGGATACTGCCCCGTCCGCGCGGGCGACTTCTCCGCGTTCTCCCATTCGAGCGTCGCGACCGTCACGATGCCCCATTTCGTCCCGGGCGCCGGGCACGTCGTCGAGCGCGCCGCGGACGACCCGGACGGCCGGTTCCCGCCGTGGTCGGAATGGAACCCGAACGATGTCTACATCGACTGCAAACGGGGGAAGTCCTTCTTGTGGGACCCCGGGCCGGTAGAACCCGGGAACGGAGATTTCTGCATCGAAATGGAGTCGGGTCGGGAGGATGCTCCGCCGCGCTTCGGCGTCTACGTTCCGCGGATCTGGGACGACCCGGCCGGCATCGCGGTCGCCGCGTTCGGGCCGAACGGACCGGACGTCGTCCCGGACGGAGCCGACTTCCATCGGGGCGTGAAATTTTCGGCCACGGATCTCTCCGGCGACGAACCCCGGAAGGGACTCTTCTTCCGCGTCCGCCCGGCCTCCTCGAACGATCCGCCGCACTACGGGCGCATCGACTTCTGGTGGGAGGGCGACTACCCCGTCGGCATCCGCCGCGTCCTCTACTCCGACGCCCCCGGCGAACGCGACCTGCGCTTCACCGCCCCGCCCCCCGTTCCTGTCGCGCCATGAACCCCGCCGCATCCTCGCCCTCCCGTCGCTTCCGCTTCCGCCGTTTCGCGCGGGCGGCGTTCCGCCGGCTGCCCTCCTTCGCGGCGGTCGCGCTCGCCTGCGGCGCGGTCTCCACGCTCGGCGGCGGCTGCGCGTCGGCGTACTGGCGCGACCGTGCGAACGACCTCGGCGACATCGCGAGCGTCTCGTTCGGCGCCGGCCTCGGCGTCCGCGCGCAGGCCGGTCCGGTCGCGACAGGCCTCGGCGCGCAGATGGACGTGGCGGGCTTCCGCGGCGGGCGCTTCTTCGCCGACCGACGCGCGTTCGACCTGGAGCCGCTCGGATGGAGCGTCGATCTGGTTTGCGCGAGCGCGAACCTCTTCGGTCTGCGTCCCGCCGACGGAACGCAGGAGCCCTTCGATCCGGACGTCGACGCCCGCGGGAAGTACCGCGGCCGGTACAACGGCTGCATCGAGGGCGCCTTCATCCCGTTCTGGCTCTTCGGCGAACAGCTGCATCCCGGCGAACACGGCGGAACGGCAGACGCGCCCCCGCCGTATCCCGTCGCACCCGGGCGAGCAGCCCCCGAAGACCATTGGTCGCCCGACTGGACGCATCTCGAAATCGCCGCCGCGCTCGGCGTCGGCGTCCGCCTCGGATTCAACCCCGGCGAGCTGCTGGACTTCCTGCTCGGCTTCTTCGGCGCGGATCTCTACGGCGACGACCTCGCACGCGGAGAAATGGAGAATCCTCACGCGGAGTCCGCGGAAAAATGAATCGGCAGTTGACGGATCGTTTCGGACAATGAGGGCTGACGAACAATCGCACCGGACCGCTCCGGGCTGGCGCTCGCGGGTTCTCGCGGCGATGTCCGCCGCGACCCTGCTCGCCGCGCTGGGATTCGCCGCGGCCGAAGCGGCTCTCTCTCGTCTGGCGCTCCGCGGCGCGAGTCCGTCCTACGCGCCCGACTGGACGGGGTGGAGCCTGGTCGCGGAAATCGGGACGTTCACGGAACCGCACGTTTTCCAGGCGCTCTGCGCCGTTTGCGCCCTGGCCGCGGCCTCGATCGCGTGGCGGGGTCGTCCGTCGCCCGCCCCTTCCACGGATCCTCCGATCGGCGGAATCGCCGGATACGTTCTTCTGTTCCTCGTTCTTCTGGAGCCGGCGTTCTGGCTTTTGGGATTCTGTTTTTCTGGGGAATCGGCTTTCGACGTGTTCTTTTGGGACGGGGATGTGTATTTGTTCGAGAACTGCCGCAAGGACGCGTTCAGCGTGGCGGTCCGCGTCGTTCCGGAGCTTTCCCGGATCGTCCTTCCCGCCCTCACGGGCGCGGCGGTCTTCGCGGCGGGCATGACGGCTGGGGACCTTCCGGCGTTCGGAACGGGGGAAAGCCCCGCCCCCCGCGACCGCGCGCGCCGCGTGCTGACCGGACTCTGCGCGGTCCCCGCCCTCCTCGTCGTCCTCGTGTTCTTCGTGCGGGTGCGCGCGATCGCCGTCCATCCGATTCCCGTTCCGCCCTGGATCGCGCTTCTCGGACTCGCGCCCGCGCTCTTCGTCCCCCTCGGGTTCCTGTTCGCGATCCGCGGACTGCTCCGCACGCCGGAGGCGACGGCCGGAAGGCGCGTTCCGCGAAGGACGTGGATGGCTCCGGTGCGCTTCGGTCTGGCCTGGCTGGCGCTCTGCATCGTCTCGCACCTCGCCTTCTGGCTCGCCTCCCGCCGTCTCTCTCTCGGGTGGGTCGGCTTTTGGTGGCCGGCCGTCCTCCCCGTCCCCCTCGGCGCGTGGCTGTGCGAACGCCTTTCACACGCGGAGTCCGCGGAATTGAGTCCTCACGCAGAGAGCGCAGAGAACGCAGAGGA
>CAMNDA010000008.1 GCA_946534745.1 uncultured Verrucomicrobiota bacterium
AATCGGCATACTGGCCGCCCCGGCCGCCGCCGCCGGCGCCGCCGTTGCCGGCCGAGCCCCAGCCGCCGTTCAGGAAGGAATCCTTTCCGCCGCCGCCGCCGCCGCCCGCGTAGTAGACGGGAACGCCGGAAATGGCCACCTGCAGGCCGTCGCCGCCCGAGCCGGAGCTCTGCGCGCCGGTGACGCCCACGGCGTTGCCGCCGGGTTTCGCCGCGCCGCCGCCGCCGCCCGCGTGGTTCTGGACGCTGGCCTCGGACTGCCCTTTCTGCACCGAACCGCCCGCGTTGCCTTGCCCGGCCGTTCCGGCGCCGCCGGAAGAATCCTTCCAGGTCGCGCCGCCGCCGCTGCCGCCGGCGGCGCCGGCGAGCGTTGCGGTCTGGTTGTTCTGTTTGCCGTTGCCGCCCGCGCCGCCGCCAACGGCCGTGACGCTCACGTCCGTGCCGACGATCGACGAGTCGCCGCCGTTCCTGCCGTAGGCCGCGACGGACGTCGCATGCTCGCCGCCCACGCCGACCATGACCGTGTAGGTCGCGCCGCCGGTCACGCGCATCGCGTTCGTGTAGACCAGGCCGCCGCCGCCGCCGCCGCCGCCCGCGTAGTAGCCGCCGGGGCCGCCGCCGCCCACGATGAGCGCGTCCACTTCCTGCACGTTCGCCGGAGGCGTGAACGAGAAGGTCGCCGTTCCGTCCGGCGCGACCACGAACGTGTGGACGAACTCGTCGAGCTGGCGCTCGACCGCGCCGCCCGTGCCGGCGTCGCCGACGCCGCTCGTCGTGAACGCGTCCGATTCGACGTCGGATTCATAGGGAAGATTGTTCACCGCCTTGATCTTGTAGGCGTAGCCCGTGAGGGGCGAGAGACCGGTGATCGTCCCCGAGAACGAATCGCCCGCCGCGAGGCCGGTGGCGATCGTCGTCCAGGCGTCGGGTTCCGGGTCGGCCGTCGGCCAGGCCTTCGCGAGGACCTCGCACGACGTCGCCGCGCCCGGACCTTCGCCGCCGAGGACCGAGATCGATCCGGAGAACTGGACGAACGCCGCGCCGACGTCCGCGACCTCATGCCCGAACACGGGCTTGGGCGGTTCCTGGAACGCCACGACCTGGGCGGCCGCGAGGAACGACGCCTTCGCGACCGTGTCGTAGTCGGCGCGGATGCGGTCGCCCGACGTCTTGCCGGCGAGGAAGCGCACTTCGTCCACTTCGCCCCAGAAGGCGCGCTCGACCGTCGTGCTGGAAAAGCAGCCGATGCCGAGATTGGACGACCCCTGCACGGCGGGCTTCTTGTCGAGGAGGTCCGCATTCTGGTTGACGTTCGTTCCGTTGAAGTATAGATCGTACTTTCCGGTCGTGCCGGACGTGTAGTAGACGACGTCGAGCTTGCCCCAGATGTCCTTCTTGAATCCTTTTTGCACGATGTTGCCGGAGGAAACGTATTTGTTGCCGTTGTCGGCATAGTTGTAGATGCGCATGGTACTCGGATCCTGGTTGAAGGAAAGCCCCCAGGTCGGCGTGGCGCTGGTCTCCTTGTGCCCGATGAGGACGTTCCAGCACAAGCCCTTGTCTTTGGCGATGTCACCATGCGGGCAGATCCACAGCGACACGTGGAATGTGTCGCCGAGCGTGTTGAACGTGTTCAGCTTCGTCGGGTCGGCGAGATCGACGACGACGCCCGTGTTGTTCCGGGCGTAGGCGGTGTTCATGCGCCACGAACCGCCAAGCTTGCCGGCGGAAACGGACTGGGCGATGCCCTGCGCGTAGCCGACGAGGTTCTTTCCCGACGAGTCCGCGATCTCCGTGTTGCTGTCCCCCGAACCGGATTCGTTGAGGTGCCAGACGCCGGTGTAGGTCGCGAACGGGTTGCCGGCGCCGAGGGTCTTGCCGCTCTTCGACGAGCGGTAGACCATGGCGAACTGCGTCGCGTTGGACACCGCCGGAAGCGTCACCCAGACGAGCGACTCGTCGTTCGCGCCCCGCCACGTGTCGATCTCGAACGGAAGGCCGTTGCCCTCCATGTCGACGAAGCCGAGGTCCTTGCCCGTGTCCGGGAACATCATGTCCGAGTAGGCGAAGCCGGACGGCGACCCGGGCTTGATGCGCACGAGGACAGGAAAGTCCGTCAGTACCTCGCTTCCGATGTATCCGCTCGTCGTGATCACCGACGCGCGGTAGAAGCCGTTCGACGCGGCGAGCCCCGCGAGTTCTTCGTTCGTGATCGCCCTTGCGGGCAGGGCGAGCGCGGCGAGCGCGAGGAGGGGGAGGAGGAGTTTGCGGGCCATTGAGGAATGCTCCGGGGTGGTTCTTGGTTTAAAGTTGAAAGGGTAAAGGGTAAAGTTGATGGTTGAAGAGGTTGAAGAGGCTGAAGAGGTTGAAGAGGTTGAAGAGGTTGAAAGCTGTCTTGTCGTCTTGTCGTCTCGTCGTCCTGATCACCGCCGGTTCTGCGCGAAGCCGATCTTGCGGCGGGGCGGGCGGCGATTGGCTACCAGAGCAGGATCATGGTGCTGGCCGGAGCGGAATCCCCGACCGTGAGCGTGCCCGATCCCGTGAAGAGGTCGTCGCGGACGATCGTCGCCAGCGAGTCCGACGAGCCG
>CAMNDA010000009.1 GCA_946534745.1 uncultured Verrucomicrobiota bacterium
CGCCACGCGGCACGCCGACGGGCGCGATTCCGCTTCCCACCCGCCAATCGATATGCTAGAATGATCCGCAGAAAGGTCCCCGCCATGCCCACGCCGCCACGATCCTATTCCGCCGCCGCCGCGGAGAAGCTCCGCCTCGCGCTCCTCGCCCTCGCCGCCTCGGCGGCCGTCGCCGCGTCCGCGCAGGACGTTCCCGACGACGAGCCCGCCGACACGGACGTCCTCGGCGAAATCCCCGAAGACTTCGAGGAGGGCGGCGTCTATGTCTGCAACCCCTGCGAAAAGAAAAGCTGCGCATCCGACGACTGCATGTGCGACGGTCCCTGCGAGGAAGGCAAGCCCTGCACCGACTGCGACACGCAGGGCGACGACGGGAAGGAAGAAACTCACGCAGAGAACGCAGAGCGCGCAGAGACCGAAACTCACGCAGAGAACGCAGAGAGCGCAGAGTCCAAAACTCACGCGGAGTCCGCGGAGGGCGCGGAGTCGGGAGAGGGTTCGGGGGAGGCGGAGTCTTCCCCGTCCGTTGCTCCCGCCGCCGCCACGAACGCCGTTCAGGAGCTTGCCCGCGCGATGTCCGAGAAGTCTGGCTATCCGGTTTCCGCGGACCTCGTTGTCGCCGCCGCCAAGCGATTGAACCAAGACCCGGAGGAATACGCGAAGAAGACGCTTGAGGAGATCGGCGGCGCCGCCGCCTCCACCAACGCGCCCTCGTCCGCTCCGTCCGACCGAATCCTGGTTCTCGGTCGGCGGCGCTAGATTCCGCCCCGCCTTCGCCCGCGAAACGACAACAATCCTGAAACACCCTCGCCATGCCAACGCCTCCACAATCCTATTCCGCCGCCGCCGCGGAAAAGCTCCGCCTCGCCCTCCTCGCCCTCGCCGCGACCGCGGTGGCGGGGTGCACGTCCCATCACGAACCGCCGTCGTCCTCCGAAAGAACGGCCGGCGTCATCGTGTGCCTCCCCCGCGAAACCGAGGTCGCGCCGGCCGTCCCTTCCCGCACGCGCCCGACGAAGGCGGGCGAATACATCGTCTACGACGTCGAGCCCGGCGACACGCTTTCGGACATCGCGCGCCGATACGGCGTTTCGGTCAAGTCCCTCAAGGAACTCAACAACCTCTCCGAACCGGACCGCCTCCGCGTGAAACAATCGCTCTTCATCCCGATGGAGAAGGATTCCTCCGCCACCAACGCCGCGCCGCGCGAAGCCGGTTCCGTGCCCGAGGCTTTAACCTCGGGTCCCGCCCCCATCATCCTCCCCGTTTTTCGGACCAGTGGCCGCCTTCTGCCCGAACCCTAACCACACCCGCGCTTGCGCCGGCGCCGGGCCGACGGCCCGGCGCCGGGCGCAAGCGACGCCCAACCATGCAGGTCACCCTCTGCCTCACGCACGACTGCACGCTGCGCTGCCCCTACTGCTACGCGGGGGAGAAGCGCCGCAAGGCGATGCCGTGGGAGGTGGCGAAGGCGGCGATCGACCGCACGATCGCCTGGCAGCTCGCGCACTATACCGAGAAGGACTACGTCCTCGGCTTCTTCGGCGGCGAGCCGCTGCTCGAATGGGACCTGCTGCAACGCGCCGACGCCTACGCGGCGGACGCCGCGCGCGCGGCGGGGCTGCGCTTCGGCCGAACGGTGACGACGAACCTCACGCTCCTCGACCGCGGGAAGGCCGACTGGCTCCGCGCGCGCCGCTACAAGCTCGGGCTCTCGATCGACGGATCCCCGGCGATGCACGACGCGAACCGCCGCTTCCCCGACGGCCGCGGCTCGCACGCCGCGTGCATGGCCGCGCTGCGGCTCGTCGAGGACTTCCCCGCGCCGCGCCCGGAGATCATCTGCGTCGTCACCCCCGCCACCGCGCCGCTCCTCGCCGAGGGCGTCCGCTTCCTCCACGCGCGCTCGGCGCTGCCGATCGCCGTCAACCCCGACTTCACGGCGGACTGGGACGATGCCTCCCGCGCCGCCCTCCGCGCCGCCTACGAGACCCTCGCCGAGGAGGTCCTCGCCTCGTGGCGGGCCGGCTCGCGGCCGCTGCACCTCACGTGGTTCGACGGCAAGCTCAAGGCGCTGCGCATCGGCGGCTACCGGACGTGCGACAAGTGCGACCCCGTGCGGCGGGAGCTCGCCGTGGCGCCGTCGGGCAACCTCTACCAATGCCCGAACCTCGTGGGCGACGACGACAAGGAAGACCTTTGCCTCGGCTCCGTGCAGACGGGCTTCGACCCGGCCGCCGTCGCGCGCGTCCTCGCGCGCCGCGGCAACCGCGACCCGGCCTGCCGCGACTGCCCGGCCGCGCCGCGGTGCGTGAACTGGTGCTGCTGCGCGAACTGGTTCTCGACGGGCCGCACCGACCGCGTCGGCTCCTTCGGCTGCTTCCACGAAAAGCTCTCGATCGAGTTGGCGGACCGCGTCGCCGAAACCCTCCTCGCCGAGCGCAACGAGCCCTTCGCCGCCTGGTTCAAGGCCTAGCCGCTCCGCCGCCCCCGCCGTGACGGGGTGCGGACCCCGCCACGCACGAGCGTCGAACGCAGAACTGGCTTGCCTCGACAGGCCGGTTCTGCTATTCTTCGTCTCGTCGCACCGCGGTGGATACTCCGGGACCGAGCCGCGCCGCCGTCCAGACTTTGAACATGGAAAGCAGGAAACCAAAATGATCGCGCTGAAAACACACGTTCGTCCCCGCAACCGTCGGGTGTCCGTCCTTATCCCGCCGGACTTCCCGCAGTCGCTCTACGAACTAATCCTGTTTCCCGTGGAGACGGCGGAAGTAGCGGCGCCGCCGTCCAGCTACGATTTCTCCGATCTGGTCGGTCGCTTGAAGTGGAGGGGCGACGCCGTCGCCGCACAGAGGGCGATCCGCGATGAATGGTAAGCGCTACCTTCTCGACACCAACGCCATCGTGCAACTGCTGGCGGGAAACAAGGAGCTCGCCGGAATCGTTCGCGGGGCGGACTTCCTCGCGACCTCCGTCGTCTGCCAGTTCGAGTTTCTGTCCTATCCCGGTCTGACCGAGCCGGACGCCCGTCTGTATGCGAAGTTTTCGTCGCGCATCCACACGTTCTCCGTCCCGGCGGATGACGTCTCGTTCTCGGACGCCGTGGTCGCGTTCCGCAGGACGAAGAAGCTGAAGATGCCCGATGCGATCATTGCCGCGACGGCGAAGGTCAACGATTGTGCGCTCATTTCGGCCGACGACGATTTCAAGAAGGCGGAAGGCCTTCCCCGACTGACCTATTCGCCGGATTAACCATTCGCGTCTCTCTTTCTCTTCCCTTCTCCCGCCCCGAAGCCTCCCTTCCCCGCCGTGGCGGGGGT
>CAMNDA010000010.1 GCA_946534745.1 uncultured Verrucomicrobiota bacterium
GGCCTCGGCGGCGGGCTTCTTCTCCGCGTCCGCGGCGGGCGCGGCGTCCCCGCCCGCGGCGCCTTCGCCGGCCTCGGCGGCCGGGGCCTCCTCGACCGGGCTTTCCTCGACGCGCGGCGGCGGCGTGAAGTCCGGCCAGGCGAACCGCCCGCCGGTCGCCTTGCCGTAGACGTCGTCCACCTCCGGCAGGCGCGCGTTCACGTCGTCCACGAGCTTGTTCATCCGGTCGGCGAGCTTCGCGGCCTCGGCCTCGAGCTCGGAGGGATGCTCCTCGTCGCTCACGACGCCGGGCAGCTTCGCGGCGACGGCGTTCATCTCGTCGACGCACCGCGCGATCGCGGCGCGGAGCACCTTCTTGTCGTGCATCACCTTCCAGACGATGCCGCCGACGCCGCAGACGATCACGCCGAAGACGACGCAGAGCGTGATCAGCAGGCCCTTGCCCTTCTTCTTCGGCTTGCCGTCCTTGCCGAGCTCCGGCTCCCGGGCGCCGGGCGCGCCGCCCGCGGAGAGCGCGGCGCCCCCCTTGCCCTTGAGGACGACGTGCGAAGCGCCCGTCGCGCCGCCGGCCTCGGCCGCGGCGGCCATGTGGCCCTTGGAGAGGACGAACTTCTTCTTGCCGGAGCCGGAGGCGGCCTCGGCGGCGCCGGTGGGCGCGGCGGCCTCGGGCTTGAACGCGCCGGTCCCGGTGAGCCTCGCGCGGATCGTCGCGGAGGCGCCCTTCGGCCCCTGCTTGCGGATGTCCTTGACGGTCGAGAGGTACTTCTCGATGTCGCCGATGACCGACTTGTAGTTCGGATACCGCATGAAGAGGTCGTTGTACATCATGCGCGTCACGATGCGCGAGACCTCGGGCTCGACGTCGGGCCGGATCTTCTCGATCGGCGGCGGCGGCCCCTTGAAGCGGGCCTTGATGACGGCGACCGGATCCTCGCCGTCGTACGGCGGCTGGCCGGTGATCGCGTGGTAGAGCGTCGCGCCGAGGCTGTAGATGTCGCTCCGCGCGCTGTTCATCTTCTTCTGGACCTTCTCGGGGGCGATGTAGTAGGGCGTGCCCCAGAGCTCCTCCATCTGCCCCTGCGAGGCGCGGCTCGCGATGCCGAAGTCCACGAGCTTCGCGTTCATGTTCTCGTCGAAGAGGATGTTGTCCGGCTTCACGTCGCCGTGGAAGAGCCCGACCTTCTCCGCCGCCTCGAGGCCCTCGGCGATCTCCATCCCCACGCGCAGCACGAAGGCCGGGTCGAGGACCGTCTTGTCCGCGATGAACGTCCCGAGGTCGCCGCCCGGGACGAGCTCCATCTCGAGGTACGGGTTGTCGCCCTCCTTGCCGAAGGAGTAGATCTGCGCCACGTGCGGGTGGTTGAGGCGCGCCGCGTTCTGCGCCTCGTTCTTGAACGTCTCGAACGCCTTCTCGTCGTCGCCCAGCGCCTTCTGCATCACCTTCACGGCGACCTTGCGCCCGAGCGCCTCGTCCTCGCCGAGGAAGGCGGTCCCCATGCCGCCCGATCCAAGGCGGCGCAGGAGCGTGAAGTGCGAGAACCGGGCCGGCACGCGCGCCTCCGCGTGGCATCCGGGGCACTCGATCTTGGAGAACGCCGCGAGCCCGCGGACGTCGATCTGCGCCCCGCAGGCGGGGCACTTCATCTCCTCGAGGGTCGTCATCGAGATCTGGTTTTCGGGGGCGGGGGCGTTTTCGGAGGGATCGCTCATGGCGGGGGTGCGTCCTGGGAATCGGAGGTCGGGCGGCGCCTCGCGCGAGGGTCCGCGCGCGAGGCGCGCGGCGGCTTGACACGGACGGCCCGGTTCGGGCAGAATCCGGGGCCGCCAGGGGGGCCGGAAGGCTCTCCGGCGACTCCGAATCTCGAAAGGTGCATTATATGCATTCCGTCCTTCTCCGTCTAGGGGAATTTCAGCTCCACTCCTACGGCCTCTGCCTGGCGCTCGGCATCCTCTGCGCCTACGGGGTCCTCGTCCGCCTCGGCCGCTCCCGCGGCTTCTCCTCCGACCGCCTCGCCAACCTCCTCGCGCTGCTCGTCGTCTGCGGCCTCGCGGGCGCGCGGACGTTCTTCGTCGTCGAGCACTGGGCCGACTACCGCGCCGACCCCGCCTCCGCCCTGCGCATCTGGGAGGGCGGGCTCATGTTCTACGGCAGCATCGTCTTCGGCGCCGCGGCGCTCGTCCTCCACTGCCGCGCCACGCGCACGCCCGTGCTCCCCCTCCTCGACCTCTTCGCCGTCGCCGTCCCGGTCGGCCAGGCCTTCGGCCGCGTCGGCTGCCTCCTCAACGGCTGCTGCTACGGGCGCCCCTCCGGCTCCCGCCTCGCCGTGACCTACCCGCGCTGGTCGATCCCCTGCGTCGAGCAGATCCGCGCCGGGCTCCTCCCCGAGGACGCCGCGCGCTCGCTCCCCGTCCTCCCCTCGCAGCTCTTCGAGGCCGCCGGGTGCGTCCTGCTCTTCCTCGCCCTGCTCTGGCTCTACCGCCGCCTCAACCCGCCCGCCGCCGTCTCGCGCACGCGCGCAGGCCTCGTCCTCGCCGCGTATCTCGCCGGCTACGGCGTCCTGCGCTTCCTCGTCGAGACCACGCGCGCCGACGAGCGCGCGCACCCCTTCGGCGGCCCCCTCACCATCTCCCAGGCGATCAGCGTCGGCTGCCTCCTCCTCGCCGCCGCGCTCGCCGCCCTCGCCCTCCTCCGCAACCGCAAACGACCCTCCGCATGAACCGACAGATCTTCCTCGACGCCCTCGCGTCCCTCCCGCCCGCCTTCCGCGACGCCCGCCCCTACGCCTCGCTCCTGCTCGGCTCCGGCTGGAACCGCGCCGTCGGCTCCCTCCGCGTCCTCGCCGAGGCCCCCTACTCCGAGATCGCCGGCTTCGGCGCCGCGACGGTCGTCGGCCACGATGGCCGCCTGCTCCTCGTCGAGGGCCCGCGCGGCGGCACGGCGCTCGTCTTCTGCGGCCGCCGCCACTGGTACGAGGGCTGCGAATGGGAGCAGGTCGTGATGCCCGCGGCCCTCACGAAGGAGCTCGGCTGCCCCGTGTTCCTCGTCACGAACGCCGCCGGCGGCATCCGCCCGACCCTAAGGCCCGGCGACGTCGTCGTGATCCGCGACCACCTCCGCCTCTCGCCGCTCACGCCCCTGCGCGGCCCGCACGACCCCGCCTTCGGCCCGCGCTTCCCCGACCAGAGCCGCGTCTACGACCCGGACCTCGCCGCGCTCCTGCACGAGGCCGGCGCGCGCCAGGGGCTCGCGCTGACGGACGGCGTCTACGTCCTCTCCTGCGGCCCGGCGTTCGAGACGCCGGCCGAGATCCGCGCCTACGGCATCCTCGGCGCGGACGTCGTCGGCATGTCGACCGTCCCCGAGGCGATGGTCGCGAGCGCGTGCGGCCTGCGCGTCGCCGGCCTCTCGTTCGTCTCCAACATGGCGGCGGGCGTCACCGGCCAGCTCCTCGACGGCAACGACGTCGTCGACTGCGCGGCGCGCCACTCCGAGCGCCTCGCCCGCCTCGTGCTCGACTTCCTCGACCTCGCCGCGCCCGCGCCCTAGAGCCCGCCGACGGCGGGGCGAGGCGTCCCCGCCGAGCCGCCGAGCCGGGTCGCGCCTCGCCGCTACGCCGGGCCCGCGCCCTTCTCGAGAAGTTCGCGCGCGTGCTTGCGCACGACGCTCGTGAGCCTCTCGCCGCCGAGCATGCGCGCGAGCTCGTCGACGCGCGCCTCGCCCTCGACCGGCGCGATGGAGGTGTAGGTCCGCTCGCCGCGGATCTCCTTGCGCACGACGAACTGCGCCGCCGCGCACGAGGCCACCTGCGGCAGGTGCGTGATGCACAGGATCTGCCTCGTCGCACCCAGCGCCGCGAGCTTGCGCCCCACGACGCGCGCGATCTCGCCGCCGACGTTGGCGTCGATCTCGTCGAAGACGAGCACCGGGATCCGGTCGTGCGCCGCGAGGACGGTCTTGAGCGCCAGCATCACGCGCGAGATCTCGCCGCTCGACGCGATCTGCCGCAGCGGCCGCATCGGCTCGCCCGGGTTCGGCGCGAACCCGAACTCCACGGCGTCGAGCCCGCTCTCGCGCGGCTCGCCCGCCTCGACGCGCACCTCGAAGCCCGCCTTCGCCAGGCCGAGGTCCGCAAGCTCCCTCACGACGGCCTTCGCGAGCGCGCCCGCGGCCTTGCGCCGCTTCTCCGAGAGCGTCCGGCCCGCGGCGCGCACCGCCGGGTCCGCCTCGCGGATCTCCCTCTCGAGCGCGGCGAGCGCCTCGCCGCGGCCCTCGAGCTCCGCGAGCCGCGCCTTGGCACGCGCGAGGAACGCGAGCACGTCCGGGATCGTCCGGCCGTACTTGTGCCGCAGGGTCTCGACCAGGGACATCCGCGCCTCGAGCTCGGCAAGGCGCTCGGGCGAGGCGTCGAGGCGCGAGAGCGTGGAGGAGACGTCGCGCGAAAGCTCGGAGAGGCGCGCGGAGAGGCCGGTGAGCTCCTCGAGCCAGCCGGCGGCGTCCTTCGACGAAAGGTCGCGCATCTCCTCGAGCGCGCGGACCGCGGCGGCGACGGCGTCCACGGCGTTGCCGTCGGCGTCCGAGAGGGCGGCGCACGCGCCCGAGCCGAGCTCGAGGATGCGCGCGGCGTTCGTCGCGGCGGTGTATTCGTCGCGCAGCGCGTCGCCGTCGGCCTCCGGGTCGAGGGCCGCCTCCTCGATCTCGCGCACCTGGTAGCGCAGCAGGTCGATCTCGCGCTCGACGGCGCCCTCGTCGCCGCCCTGCAGCGCGGCGGCGCGCTCTCGGAGCGCCTTCAGCGCGTCCCAGCGCCCCGCGTAGGCGGCGCGCGCGGCGGCGCAGG
>CAMNDA010000011.1 GCA_946534745.1 uncultured Verrucomicrobiota bacterium
GAAGGCCGCCGGCCCGTTCGGCTCGATCGGCCCGATCGGCGTCTCGATCCCCGTCTACGCCGACAACGGCCTCCGCGAGGCGCGCGACGTCGCCGTCGGCGCCGGCGAGGAAGGCTTCCACGTCGCGCACTGCAACCTCATGGACGACCCGGACGTGAAGATCGCGCAGTGGGCGGATCTGGCGACCGTCGCCGCCGGCGACCGCTGCCCGAAGTGCGGCCAACCGCTCGCGCTCGAGCGCGGCATCGAGGTCGGGCACGTCTTCAAGCTCGGCCTCAAGTACACCAAGGCGATGAAGTTCACGGTGCTCGACTCCAACAAGCAGTCCGTCACCCCGGTCATGGGCTGCTACGGCATCGGCGTCTCGCGCACCGTGCAGGCCATCGCCGAGCAGAACAACGACAAGGACGGCATCGTGTGGCCGGCGTCCGTCTCGCCCTGCCAGGTCGCGCTGCTGCAGCTCGACGCGAAGAACGACGCCGTCGTCGCCGCCGTCGCGGAGATCGAGTCGAAGCTCGAGGCCGCGGGCGCGGACGTCCTCGTCGACGATCGCGACGAACGCCCCGGCATCAAGTTCAAGGACGCGGACCTCATCGGCTGCACCGTCCGCGCAACCGTCGGCGCCCGCTCGCTCGAGAAGGGCGGCGTCGAGATCCGCCTCCGCCGGACCGGCGAGACCTTCCTCGTCCCGGTCGCCGAGGCCCCCGCGAAGATCCTCGAGCTCCTCGCCGCCAACTGATCCGCCGTCCGAACCATCCGACCGACAGACCCTACGACCATGAAACGCAAATCCACCGGCCCCCTGATGACCAAGCGCGAGCTCGTCCGCGCCATCACCGCGAAGACGGACCTGCAGCAGGCCGTCGCGCTCGACGTCGTCCGCATCGTCTTCGACGCCATCTCCGACACCCTCATCCGCGGCGGCCACTGCGAGTTCCGCGACTTCGGCGTCTTCACCGTCTCCTCCCACAAGTCCCGCATCGGCCGCGACCCCCACCACCCCGAGCGCACCTACGAGGTGCCCGAGCACCGCGTCGTCCGCTTCCGCGCCGGCCAGCTCCTCCGCGACCGGGTCGCGAAGGAGAAGTGACGAGTGACGAGTGACAGGTGACGAGTGACGAGTGACGAGTGACAAGCGCTCTCCGGACCGTGTGACCGTGTGACCGCGTGACCGTGTGACCATAAGACCGTAAGACCAAAATGGACTTCGCCCCTCCGCGCGGCATGCGCGACTTCTACCCCGAGGACATGGTCCTCCGCAACCGGATCTTCGACGCCTGGCGCGCCGCCGCGGTCGCGCACGGCTTCGAGCACTACGACGCGTGCGTTGTCGAGTCGCTCGAGCTGCTCAAGCGCAAGGCCGGCGAGGAGGTCGAGAACCAGGTCTACGCGTTCCAGGACAAGTCCGGCCGCGACATCGCGCTCCGGGCGGAGATGACGCCCACGCTCGCGCGCATGGTCGCGCAGCGCCAGGGCTCGCTCCAGTTCCCCCTCAAGTGGTTCTGCATCGCCCAGTGCTTCCGCTACGAGCGCATGACCAAGGGCCGCAAGCGCGAACACTACCAGCTCAACCTCGACGTGATCGGCGAGGAGGACGTCTCCGGCGAGGCCGAGGTCCTCGCCGCCGCGATCGACGCGATGCGCCGCATGGGCGTCCCGGACGAGGCCTACCGCGTCCGCCTCTCCTCCCGCGCGCTCCTCTCGGAGCTGCTCGCGAGGCTCGGCATCGACGAGCGGTTCCACGCCGGCGCCTTCCTCGCGCTCGACAAGAAGGGCAAGATGCCGCGCGAGGCGATCGAGGAGATCATGCGCGGCGAGGGGCTCGACGACGAGGCCTGCCGCAAGGCGTTCGACCTGATGGACATCGCGTCGCTCGACCAGGCCGCCGCCATCGCCGGCTCGGACTCCCCCGCGATCGCCCGCATCCGGGAGCTTTTCTCGCTGCTCGAGATCTACGGCGTCCGCGACCAGGTTGTCTTCGACGTCTCCGTCGTGCGCGGCCTGGCCTACTACACCGGCATCGTCTTCGAGGCGTTCGACACGAAGGGCGAGTTCCGCGCCATCTTCGGCGGCGGCCGCTACGACAACCTCCTCACCACGATCGGCGGCAAGCCCACGCCCGCCGTCGGGCTCGGATTCGGCGACGTCGTCGTCGGCGAGCTCCTGAAGTCCCTCGGCCTCGCGGACTCCGCCGCGCGCCCGGACCTGGTCTGCATCGGCTATCTGCAGCCCGAGCAGCGCGCCGCCGCGACGCGCCTCGCCGCGCGCCTGCGCGCCGAGGGCCGCGCCGTCGACCTGCGCCTCCGCGCGCAGAAGGCCAAGGCGTTCTTCGCGCACGCCGGCGAGCGCGGCACGCACGCCGTCTACCTCGGCCCGGACGACCTCGCCCGCGGGACCGCCCGCCTGAAGGACCTCGCCACGCGCGAGGAGACCGAGATCCCGCTCGCCTGAACCGCCCCGCCCACCGTCCCATGAATCCCGGCATCTCCAAGAGCCGCGTCCGCCGCGTCGTCCGCCTCCGCCGCCAGCAGCGTGCGAAGCACGGGCCGCCGACCTCGTTCCGCAACGGCCTCTCCCTCGCCCTGGCCTACGTCGCCGGCGCGATCGTCGCGGCGCTGCTGCTCTCCTTCTCCGTGAAGGGCTCGCTCGGGGCCGTCGGCGGTCACGGCGGGCTCCTCCCCACCGCGCTCGCCAACGCCGGCGTGCTCTGCGCCGCCGCGCTCTGCGGCCGGCTCCTCCTCGGGCAGCTCGCGCCGGAGTGCGTCTCGCGCAATTCGCGCGTGCTGATGCTCTGCCTCGTCGCCGTCGCCGCCGACGTGCTCTGCGTCGGGTCGGCCGTCTTCGGGCCGGACCTCTTCCACGGCGCCCTTCCGGTCCGGTGGGGTCCGGGCTTGACCGCGCCCTTCGGCCCGCTCGCCGGGTTCCTCCTGCCGCACCTCTTCGCGCCCGTCCTGGCGACGCTCCTCGCGGGGGCCGGCGCGGGCGTGGCGCTCGGCGTCGCGCTCGCGGTGCAGAGCGTGCTCTTCGTCCCGCCCGAGGCCGGCCTCGCGACCGTCCTGCTCGGCGTCCTCGCCGGCATCGCGGCGCCGGTCGCCGTCTCCGGCGTCCGCCGCCGCGGCCCGCTCGTCCGCGTGATGCTCCTGCTGGGGCTCTTCCAGTTCGCGGCGCTCGCCTCGGCCGCCTGCGCGGTCCCGGACCTCGTCC
>CAMNDA010000012.1 GCA_946534745.1 uncultured Verrucomicrobiota bacterium
GCTCGGGCGTCTCCGTCGCGCAGCTCGTCGCCTCGTTCGAGAAGGCGATCGGCCGCCCGCTCCCGCACAAGTTCGGCCCGCGCCGCCCCGGCGACGCCGCCGCGTGCTACGCGGACGCCTCGAAGGCGCTCGCGCTGCTCGGGTGGAAGACGAAGCGCGACGCCGACGCGATGTGCCGCGACGCCTGGAACTGGCAGTCCAAGAACCCCAACGGCTACAAGGGCGCCTAGCCCCTCCACCCCGCCATGAACGACGACGACTTCGTCCCCCAGTGGATCATCGAGCGCAAGCGCGACGGCGCCGCGCTCGACGAGGCCGACATCCGCGAATGGATCGCCCGCTACGCCGACGGGCGGCTCCCCGACTACCAGATGGCCGCGCTCGCGATGGCGATCTACTTCCGCGGCATGTCCCCGGAGGAGACGCTCGCGCTCACCGACGCGATGATGCGCTCCGGCGACACGCTCTCGTGGGACGGCCTCGCGCGCCCCACCGCCGACAAGCACTCCACCGGCGGCATCGGCGACAAGCTCTCGATCCCGCTCGCGCCGCTCGTCGCCGCGTGCGGCGTCGCCGTCCCGATGATCTCCGGCCGCGGCCTCGGCATCACCGGAGGCACGCTCGACAAGCTCGAGTCGATCCCCGGCTACGACACGCATCTGGACAACGCGCGCTTCCGCGCCGTCGTCGACGCCGTCGGCTGCTCGATCATCGGCCAGACCGACCGCCTCGCCCCCGCCGACCGCAAGCTCTACGCGCTGCGCGACGTCACGGGGACCGTCCCCTCCATCCCGCTCATCACCGCGAGCATCCTCTCCAAGAAGCTCGCCGAGGGCGCCGCGACGCTCGTCTTCGACGTGAAGTGCGGCGCCGGCGCGTTCATGAAGACGCCCGCCGACGCCCGCGCGCTCGCCGACTCGCTCCTCGCCGTCGCGCGCGGCGCCGGCCGCCACGCCGAGGCTCTCGTGACCGCGATGGACCAGCCCCTCGGCCGCACCGCCGGCAACGCGCTCGAGATCGCCGAGTCCGTCGAGATCCTCCGCGGCGATCCCGCCGACGACGGCGCGCGCGAGCTCACGCTGCGCCTCGCCGTCCCGATGCTGACGCTCTCCGGCGTCTCCCCGGACGAGGCCTCCGCGCGCGCCCTGCTGGAGAAGAAGCTCGCCTCGGGCGCCGCGCTCGAGACCTTCGCCCGCATGGTCGAGGCGCAGGGCGGCGACCCGCGCGTCGCGGAGGCGCCGGAGAAGGTCCTCCCGCAGGCGCCCGCGGTCGTCGAGGTCCCCGCGCCTCGCGGCGGCGTCCTCGCGCGCGTCGACGCCGACGGCATCGGGCGCGTTGTGCTGCTCCTGGGCGGCGGCCGCCGCGCCGTGACGGATACGATCGACCCCTCGGTCGGCGTCTCGTGCCTCAGCAAGGTCGGCGAAGAGATCGAGCAGGGCGAGCCGCTCCTCCGCATCCACGCGCGCACCCGCGCCGAGGCCGAGGCGCTCGTCCCGCAGGTCCTCGCCGCGCACGAGATCGTCGACGGACCCGTCGCCGCGCCCGCCCTCGTCCTCTGATCCTTCTCTCTTCACTCTTCACTCTTCACTCTTCACTCTTCACTGTTAACTGTTAACTCTTAACTCAAAATGAAGCCCATCCTCTCCCTCACCGGCCAGACCGTCATCCTCGAAACCGACTTCTGCACCGACGTCGACGACGTCGCCGCGCTCTCGCTGCTCTGCGGCGAGGCGAAGGCCCACCCGGAGGCGTTCCGCCTCGGCGGCGTCTCGTGCAACGTGAGGAGCCCCTTCGTCGCCGCCGCGGTGAAGACCGTCCTTTCCGCGTGGGGCCTGCAGGACACGCCCGTCGGCGTCACCGGGGACGACCTCCCGCCCAGCGGCGACCGCTCCGAGTACCTCGCCGGCCTCGCGGCGCGGTGGCGGGGTGCGGACCCCGCCGCGGCGTGCTCCGGGCGCGAGCTCTACCGGCGCATCCTATCGGAGGCGGCCGACGGCTCCGTCGACGTGATCTCCATCGGCTTCTTCAACACGCTCGACGAGGCCCTCGCGGACGACCCCGCGCTCTTCCGCCGCAAGGTGCGCGCCGTCTGGGCGATGGCCGGCGGCTTCGCGCGCTGCGCCGCCATGTCCGAGTTCAACGTGAAGGGGTACCGGGACGCCGCGCGCCGCTTCCTCGAGGCGTGGGACGGCCCGATCCTCTTCGTCGGCTTCGAGTGCGGCGAGACGGTGATGACCGACCTCTCGGGCCTTCCGGCGGAGTACGACTCGCATCCGCTCGTCGAGGCGTTCCGCCACCACCGCGGCCCGGCGATGAAGCGCAGCAGCTGGGACCCGATCACCGTCGACCTGGCGCTCGGCGGCGAGAACGAGTGCTACGAGCTCGGCGAGCCGGGGCGCGTCCGCGTCGCGCCCGACGCCTCCACGCCCTTCGAGCCCGACCCCGCCGGCAACGCGCGCGTCCTGCGCTTCCGCGCGCCGGACGAGGCCGTCTCCGCCCGCATCTCGTCCCGCGTCCGCGCCGCCGCCGGACTCCCGCCTCGCTGAACGCCCAGTCGATCCTCGCCGCCATGAAACGACTCCTCCCGGTCCTCGCCCTCCTCGTCCTCGCCGCCGGCTGCGCGGCGCCGCCGCCCGCCGCGCCCGCCGCGGCGGCCGCGGCGGCCGAGGCGCCGTCCATCACGATTCTCGCGCCCTCCGAGGGCGCGGTCGTGCCGCTCCTGTCCGACGGG
>CAMNDA010000013.1 GCA_946534745.1 uncultured Verrucomicrobiota bacterium
GCGACGGAGACGCCCGCGCCGGAGCCGAGGTTGATCGCGGTGCAGCCGGGGAGGTCCGCGACCTTCGCGAGCGCGGCGACGTGCCCCTCCGCCAGGTCGCACACGTGGATGTAGTCGCGGATGCAGGTGCCGTCCGGCGTCGGGTAGTCGTTGCCGAAGATCGTGAGCTCCTTGAGGCGCCCGACCGCGACCTGCGTGATGTAGGGCATCAGGTTGTTCGGGATTCCGGCCGGATCCTCGCCCATGAGGCCGCTCTCGTGCGCGCCGACGGGGTTGAAGTAGCGCAGCAGCAGGAAGTGCCAGGCCGGATCGGCGGCGGCCATCGCGCGCATGATCTCCTCGAGCCAGAGCTTGGTGGCGCCGTAGGGGTTCACCGCCGCGAGCGGGGCCGTCTCCCGGAGCGGGAGGTTCGCCGGGTCGGGGTTGCCGTAGACCGTCGCGGAGGAGGAGAAGATGAAGTTGCGCACCTCGTGCCTCCGCAGCTCGTCCAGCAGCACGAGCGTCCCAGCGACGTTGTTCTGGTAGTACTCCCAGGGCTTCGCGACGGACTCGCCGACGGCCTTGTAGCCGGCGAAGTGGATGACGGCGTCGAACCTCTCCGAGTCGAGGACGGAGCGGACGACGGAGCGGTCGCCGATGTCGCCCACGACGAGGCGCGGGCGCCTCCCGCTGATCTTCTCGACGCGGTTCAGGGACTCGGGCGAGCTGTTCGACAGGTTGTCGAGGATCGTGATCGTGTGGCCCGCGGCGTAGGCCGCGACGCAGGTGTGGCTGCCGATGTAGCCGGCGCCGCCGGTGACGAGGATGTGCATCGAGAGGTGAGAGGTTGGAGGTGAGAGGGTAATGCTGAATGCTGAATGCTGAATGCTGAATGCTGAATGGGTGCGATCAGAGGGTCGGGAAGAGGGAGCGGAGGAGGGGGCGCATGCGTTCGGCGGCGCGGGCGCGGTGGGAGAAGGTGCACTTCACCTCGCGCGGAAGCTCGGCGAAGGTCTTGTCCCGGCCGTCGGGGAGGAAGAGGGGGTCGTAGCCGAAGCCGTTCGTGCCGCGGCCCTCGCGCAGGAGCGTGCCGGGGCACTGGCCGAGCGCGACGAACTCGCGGCCGTCGGGCGAAACGAGGGCGAGCGCGCAGGAGAAGTGGCAGGTGCGGGGCGCTCGGGGGCCGAGCGCGTCGAGGTTGCGCAGCAGGAGCGCGTTGTTCTCGCCGTCGCGGCCGTGCTCGCCGGCGTAGCGCGCGGAGCGCACGCCGGGGGCGCCGCCGAGGGCGTCGACCTCGAGCCCGGAGTCGTCCGCGAGGGCCCACTCGCCCGAGAAGTCGCGAAGCGCGCGCGCCTTGATGAGCGCGTTGCCGACGAACGTGTCGGCATCCTCCTCGGGGTCGGGCGCGCCGGGGCATTCGGCGGCGGAGACGAGGAAGTCCGCCGGCAGGCCGCAGAGGGCGCGGAGCTCGACGAGCTTGTTGGGGTTGCGGGAGGCGAGGACGAGGCGCATGGAGGGGCGGGGGAGGCGTGCGGGGGCGGAATACTAGCGAAAAGGCTTCGCGGGCGCAAGCGGGGGCTCGTCCGGGGCCGTCCCGGGCTCCCGCGGATCCGCGCGCTCGCCGGGCGGGAGGACGGTGTAGACGAAGTGGAGGCGGAAGCGGCCTTCGAAGCGAAGCCAGGGCTCGTGGCGCTTCTTGCCGGTCCAGACGACGTGCCGGACGCCGAGCGCGCGGAGGCGCGCCTCGTCGAGGGTGTAGCGCAGGTGGTCCTTCGAGGGCGCCTCGGCGTCGAGCGGGGCGCCGTCGGGGCCGAGCTCGACGACGGTGTGCGCGTAGCGGTCCCACGCGGCGCGCCCGGCGCCCTCCGGATCGAGGCGCGCCCACATCGCCGGGACGGCGTACGCCTGCGCGCCGGCGATGCAGTCGAAGCCCTGCGCGAGAAGGTAGTTTCCGGTCGTGCTCGTGTTGGCGAGCCAGCGCCCGGGTCCGGCCTCCTCGACCGAGCGGACGAGGCGCGCGAAGCCGTTGTCGCGCATCGGGGCGAGGCCGCGCGAGAGCGGGTGGACGGTCGAGCCGGAGAGGACGGAGAGCGCGGCGATCGCGAGGCAGAAGGGCGCGCGGCGCGCGGCGAGGAGCCCCCACGAGGCGGCGGCGGCGACGGCGGCGCCGCCGAGCGCGACGGCGGCCGCGGCGCGGCGCGAGGGGAACGCGGCGGCGCCGCCGGGGAGCAGGATCGCGGCGAGCGCGAACGCCGCGGCGAGGGCGGCGACGGCGGCGGGCAGGCCGCGCGGCGCGGCCGCTCCGGCGGCGCGGCGCCGGGCGAGGAGGCGCAGGCAGCAGAGCAGGAGGACGAGGCCGAGCGCGACGGCGGCGCGGCGCGGGTCGATCTTCGCCAGGCCCGTGGCGCGGGCGAGCCAGGCGGGCCAGGGCAGCGCCGCCCAGAGGGCGAGGAGCGCGGCGTAGGCGGGGAGGAGCCGGTCGCAGAGTGCGGGGCGGCCTGGGCCGCGGAGGCAGAGCGCGGCGGCGAGGGCGAGCGCGGGCGCGTACCAGCGGGCCGCCGCGCAGGCGTTGGCGGCGCCGAACGCGGCGAGGTCCGGGCGGAGCGCCTCG
>CAMNDA010000014.1 GCA_946534745.1 uncultured Verrucomicrobiota bacterium
GGCGCGGGGTCGTCCGCCTCGCGCAGCAGCTCGCCGCGCCAGAGCAGCGCGTCGGCGCGGCGCGCCCCCTTCGGGAAGCGGCGCAGCAGCTCGTCGAAGTCCGCGAGCGCCTCGGTGCGGCGGTCGAGCCGCAGGAGCAGCACGCCGAGCTGCCAGAGGCCCTCCTCGGCGCCCTCGTGCGACGGGAAGTCGCGCAGGTAGGTGCGCCAGGCGACGACGGCGCGGTCGTCCTGGCCGGCGCCGCCGAGCGCGTGGGCGGCGGAGAAGCGGGCGCGCGGCGCGAGGTCGGACTTGGGATACTTCTCCGCGAGGGTCTCGAACGCCGCGACGGCGGCGGCCCAGTCGCCGCGGCCGCGCAGCGCGTGGGCGAGGCGGAAGAGCGCGCCGGGGGCGTAGGAAGACTCCGGGAACTCGGCGGCGATGCGGCGGTAGCTCTCGATCGCCTCGTCGAGCGCCTTGCCGCCCTCCTCCGACGACGCCTGCGCGAGGAGCCAGAGCGCCTCCTCGCGCATCGCCTTGTCGGAGAGGAGCGGGCGCGCGGCTTCGCGCGCTGCGGTCCACTGCCCGCGCTTGAAGGCGCAGAGCGCGGCCTGGTAGCGGGCGCGGGCGGCGAAGCCGGAAGCGACCGCGGCGGGGTTGCCCGCGATCTCGAGGAACGCGGCGCCGGCCTCCTCGAGGCGCGCAAGGTCGAAGAGCGCCTGCGCGCGGACGTAGCGCAGCTCGGCCGCGGCGTCGGGCGCCGGCGCGGGCGACGCGGCGAGCGCGGCGTCCACCGTCGCGATCGCGTCCTGGGCGCGGCCGGCGCGCGAGAAGGCCCACGCGGCGGGGATGCGGGCGTCGGCGACGCGCTCGTCCTGGGGATAGCGATCGAAGAGGGCGCGGAAGGCGTCGGCCGCGGCGCCCTCGTTGCCGGCCGCGCGCTCGGCGGAGCCGAGCAGGAAGAGCGCCTCCGCGCCGAGGCGGGGCGTGGCGGGGTCCTTCGCGAGGTCGGCGAGGAGGCCGCGCGCCTTGGCGGGGTCGAACGTCGGGCCCTGGAGCGTGCGGAGGCGGGCGAGGGAGAGGCGGCCGTAGGAGGTCATCGAGCCCTTCGGGAAGTCCTTCACGAGCGTCTCGAGGCGGGCGACGGCGTCCGCGTTGCGGCCGAGGCCTTCGAGCGCGGCGGCGTCGTAGTAGAGCGCCAGCTCGCGCACCTCGGGCTCGGGGCCGGCGGCGAGGAGCTTCGCGAAGAGCTCCTCGGCGGCCTCGTTCTGCCCCATCTCGGCGAAAAGGGCGGCGCGCTTGAACATCGCCTTGCCGCGCCAGGGGGAGTCGGGGGCGTCGATCGCGCGCTTGTAGGCCTTGAGCGCCTCGACCTTGTCGCCGGCGCTGCGGTGCGACTCGCCGAGGCGGAAGCAGGCCAGCGCGTAGTCGGCGCTCTTCGGGAACTCGTCGAGGAAGCGGGCGTACTCGACGGCGGCCTGGCGGTAGAGGCCGCGGGAGAAGAGCGCGTCGGCGAAGGCGCGGCGGTCCTCCTCCGTGCGCGCGTCGGCGTCGGCGAAGGCGGGCGCCGCGAGCGCGGCGAGAAGGGCGAGGACGGCGGAAACGCGTTTCATGGCGCGCGATTCTAGCAGACCCCGTTCCGCGGGGCAAGGCTTCGCGTGCGCGCGCGACTCCACGCTTCGCGGGCTCCCCAGTGCCATGCCCCGGCATTCGCGACCTCAGCCGCCGTGTCGGGGAGACCACCCCGACACGGCGACAATTTGCGGTATTTGTGCGCTCTGGGAGTGTATAAACCGATGAAAATCACGCACGGTGGAATTGCGGAGGGGAACGAGCGGCACGGGGATGTCTTGCCGCACACGGAGGGTTCTGCTATTCTCCGGCGCATGCGCCCGAGTCCCCTCCTTTCCGCCCTTCTGTTCCTCGCCGCCGCCGCGCGCGCCGCGTCGCCCGTCGGCGCGGAGGCGTCGTTCCCGGAGCCCGGCCGCGCCGAAGTCGCGCTGGACCTCCCCGCCGGCCACGACCTCTACCTCGACTCGCTCCGCGTCTCGCTCGAGCCCGGCGGCGCCGCGCTCGCGCCGGACGCCCTCCCCGCCGCCGCGGGCGAGGACGAGCTCGGCCGCGCGTTCGTCCGCGAGGACTTTTCGCTCTCCCTCGCCCTCCCCTCCCCCCTTCCGCCCGGCGCGGAGCTCGCCGTCGCCTTCCAGGCGTGCGGCCCCGAGATGTGCTTCCCGCCCGAGACGCGCCGCTTCCCCGTCCCGGGCGCGGCGCCATCGGAGGACCCCGCCGCGGCGCCGGAGGACGCCGCCCCAACGAACGCCGCGCCGTTGCGCCTGCCCGGGCTCGGGGACATGACGGTGCTCTACTCCGCCGCCGGCTATCTCGGGCCGGAGGAATACCTCGCGCTGCTGCGCGGCGACTACCGCGAGGCGGACTTCCTCGAACGGGCGCGCGCCCGCGGCGGCATCGCGCTGCTCCTGCTCGCGCTGCTCGCCGGCGGCTTCCTGCTCAACCTCACGCCGTGCGTGCTGCCGCTCGTCCCGGTGAACCTCGCGCTGCTCGGCGCGGGGACGGGGCGCGCCACGCGCCGCCGCGGCCTCGCGCTCGGCGCGGCGTTCGGGCTCGGCACGGCGGTCGCGTTCGGCGCGCTCGGGCTCTTCTCCGCGCTCACGGGGCGCGCGTTCGGCGAGCTTCACGCCTCGCCCGTCTTCCACGCCGCCGTCGCCCTCGTCTTCTGCGCGCTCGCCCTCGCGATGCTCGACGTGCTGCGCATCGACTTCTCGTCCCTCCGCAACCGCATTCGCCGCCGCCGCGGCCCGGGCGCGGCGGCGGGGGCC
>CAMNDA010000015.1 GCA_946534745.1 uncultured Verrucomicrobiota bacterium
GACGCCGGCCTCCCCTTCGCCGACGGCGCCGCGGCCGTCCTCGGCCGCATCCTCCGCAACGCCGGCATCCTGCTCCGATCCTTCGCGGCGAACGGCGGCCTCCTCCTCCTCGCCGCCGCGCTCGCCATCGCCGCTCCGCTCGTCCCCTCGCTCCGCGCCCGCGCCGCGGACCTCCCGCTCCGCCCCCGCGCGACCGCCGCGCTCGCCGCGCTGCTGTTCCTCCTCAACGCCTGCTTCACGCCGCCGCTCGGCGACGAGTTCGGCCACCGCTACGCGCTCAAGCTCTACCCCTTCGCGCTGCTCTGGCTCGGGACGCTCCTCGCCGGCCCCCGCCCCGCCACGCGCACCGGCCGCGCCGCCCTCGCCGCGCTCGCGGCCTTCACCGCCTTCGCGCTCCTCGGGAACCTCCACCTGCTGCTGCGCATCGGCGGCACCGACCTCGGGCAGAACTTCTCGATGCTCTCCAACCTGCAGCTGCGCGTCCTCCCGCCCTGCGGCGCCGGCGCCGTCAATCTCCGCCTCGCCGTCTGGCTCCTCCTCCTCGCCTGCTCCTTCTGGCTCCTCTCCGAAATCCTCCCCCTCCTCCTCCGCCCCCGCCCCCCGCGCCATTGACCTTCCCCGTTCCGCATTCAACCTCCAACCCTCCCCTTTCAACTTTACCCTTCACACTTCAGACTTCAATGCCCCTCCGCCTTCTCCTCTGCCCCCTTCTCCTCGCCGCGCTCCTCGCGACGGGGATGCACCACGACTGGGACGTCCTGGCCGGTCGAGGCATGTGGGCCGCGGGCGTGCGCCCTCTCTTCGGCTCGGCGGCGCTCGACTTCGGGCTGCTCGCGCTCCTTCTCGCCGCCGCGCTGCGCGCCGGCGGCGAACGCCTCCGCCGCGCGCTCCCCGCGCTGATGGCCGCCGCGCTCCTGCTCTCGCAGGCCTCGTTCCTCGCGCTCGCGTGGCCCGTCGTCACGGCTCCGATGCCGTGGGGCGTCGACCACGCCTCGTTCCTCTACCGCCTGCACGAGGTCCGCGCGACCTTCCCCGCGCTCGGCGGCTGGAGCCCGTGGTGGAACGCCGGCGCGGAGCACTGGTTCGGCGTGACGAGCGGCATCCACGGGTGGGCGGTGCTCGTCTCGCCGCTCCTCGCCTTCCTCGAGCCGCACCGCTTCGAGGCGCCCGCGCTCTTCTTCTGGCTCTTCGTCGGGTTCCCGTGGCTCGCGGCGCTCGCGCTGCGCGGCTGCGGCGCGCGCTGGACCGCCGCGCTCGCCGGCGCGATGGTCGCGACGGCGTGCGACCGCGCCACGTTCCTCTTCGCGTGGCAGTACGGCATCGTGGGCGGCATGACGACCTGCGGCCTCACGCTCCCGCTCGTCGCGCTGGCGTACCGCGTCGTCGCGCTCCGCCGCGGCGGATGGGGATCCGCCGTCGCGCTCGGCCTCCTCGCGTGGCTCTCGTGCATCTGGACGCCGGGCGTCTTCACCTGCCTCGGCCTCGCCGTCTCCGCGCTCCTTTTCGCGCGCTCCTGGACGCGCCGATCCTTCGCGCGGATGGCGCTCGCCGCGGGGCTCGCGCTGCTGCTCCTCTCGCCGTGGCTCTGGATCACGCTCGGCCCCTCGCGCGGCATCGTCGAGTACGTCTCGGCGGACGTCGCCCGCCCGCCCTTGGCGCGCCTGGTCCGCTTCGGACTCGCGCGCCTCGGGCTGCGCCTGCTCGAATGGCACCCCGCCGCGCTCGCCTTCGGCCTCGGCGGCGCGCTCCTCGCCGCGCCGCGCCGGATGCGCCGCTTCCTCGCGCCCGTGCTGCTCGTCCTCGCGGCGGCCGTCCTCTCGATCGTCTGGAAGCGGCAGTCGCAGTTCGACCGCGTCGCGTTCCAGATGGCGTCCGTCGCCGCCTTCCCCGCCGCGATCCTCTGCGGCCGGCTCCTCGCGCGGCGGGCGTCCGGCGGCTCCGGCGCGAAGTGGGCGCTCGCCGCCGCGCAGGGCGTCGCGCTCGCCGCGCTGCTCGGCGGGCTGCGCGTCGCCGGCGCGCACGCGGCCGGCGCGGGCGGCTTCCCGGTCCGCACCGCGTCGCCCGGGGTCCTCGCCTTCGCGCGCTGGATCCGGGAGAACGTCCCCGCGGACGGCCGCCTCGCCTTCATGGGGACGATGGAGAACCACCTCGGCGGCGGCACCGTCGCCTACCTCCCGATCCTGACCGGCCGCGAGATGATGGGCGACGACTACTACACGTTCCCGCGCGGCATGACGGAGCACAACTTCCCCTCCGCGTTCTTCCGCTCCTCGACGGAGCGCGTCCTCGCCTTCTCGCGCGCCTTCGGCATCACGCACTGGGCCGCGTGGCACCCGCGGTATGTCCGGTTCTTCGAGGAGGAGCCCGCGCACTTCGAGTTCGCGACGGCCGTGCAGGACCGCGGACCGGAAATCCGCGTCTACCGCCTCCGCGAGCCCGCGCCGGGCGGCCGCCTGCTCGAGGGCGAGGGCGAGGTCGAGGCGCGCGAGAACCGCATCCGCGTCC
>CAMNDA010000016.1 GCA_946534745.1 uncultured Verrucomicrobiota bacterium
TTGGCTGGCTCCCGCTCAACCGCCTCGCCGGCCGCAGCGAGGCGACGTCCTGCGCACCGGGGCGCGACGCCGTCTACGCGACCGACGGCTCCATGCTCTCCTGGTGGCAGCCCGATCCCGACGACCCCGCGCCGGCCCTGACCACGGTCTGCGCCCACCACGAGGTCCCGCTTCCCGTCGCGGCCGTACGCATCGTGTGGCGCGACGTCGGGCTCGACCCGCCGGCCGGCGCCGCGCCCGGCCCGTTCGGCTACCGCGTCGAGGCCGAGATCGCGCCGGGCGAGTGGACCTGCGTCCTCGACCGCGCCGACTCGCGCGAGGACCTGCTCTGCGACTACCGCGAACTCCCCTCCCCCTCCCCCGCGCTCCGCGTCCGCCTATGCATCGTCTCGCATCCGCCCGGCATCGCGCCCGGCGTCATCGACTTCACCGCGTTCGGCTAGCGTAGCGAGGGCGTCCGGCGCGACATCCGCCGCGCCGACGCCGCCACGCCCGCGATCTTTTGCAGCCGCAGTGCTGTCGGGAACGCTAGTAGAGGAAAATCCGCGTGCGGACGGCGTCGAGCCTGCCCGCGCCGACGACCGTGCCCCAGGGGTGGAGCTCGAATACCTGGATGACGCTGCGGCCCCAGAGGGACGTGCCGGTCGCGTCCGTGACGCGTAGGCGGAGCTTCTTCAGCGAGACGCCGCGGAACTCGACCGTCCTGCGCTGGTAGCTCCCGGAGCCCGCCGCGATCTGCGCCGTGCCGACCAGGGTCTCGGTCTCCTCGTCGCCCTCGACCTTGTAGAACTCCAGCGTCTGCGCTCGGTTCGGGACGGAGACGTCGATCTTCGCCAAGTCGATTTCCGTCCCGAAGTCGAAGTCGGCCCATTCGTCGTCGTGCGAACGGGATCCGGGACACCAGCCGTAGCCGCCGGTCCATTCGCCGTCGATCATGTTGGCCGCGCAGGGGCCCCATTCCGGATGCCATTCGGACGAGACCGAGAGGTCCGTGAACTGCACGATGCCGGGCGAGACGACCCCGCCGAGGGAGGAGAGGTCTACGGGGATGTTGAAGACCGCCGACCAGTCGCACCGGGAGCATGCGATTGAACCGGAGCCGTAGGTCGAGCTCGTCCCGGGCGTCGCGAGGGTCGTGACATAGTCGTGCCCGAGCGGGGGGAGCAGCTCCGACGGTCGCTCGGAGACCTCGCCGCAGACCAGGCACTTGTGCCGGTCGATGCCCCGCTTCGTGCAGGTGGCCGAGCCGTCCACGGGCGTCCAGTCGGTGAACGCGGGGTGCCGACATCCCATCTGGGCCGGATCGATGCCCCAGACCTCGATCTCCGACGTACCGGGGCTCCAGCCCGTCAGTTTGTTGAAGACGATCTTCACCTTGGTGCAGACCTTGCCGACGGCGTAGGCGGCGCCGTCCGTGCCGGCGTAGGAGACGCCGACGGCGCCCTCGACCGCCTCGTACTGCGAGGCGCCGGCCTCGAGGTAGTAGAGGGAATACTGGTGCGCGTTCTCCTGCCAGACCTTGAACTGCGTGACGTAGTAGCCGCCGGACAGGAGCGAGCCGAGGTTGAACTCCAGGTACATGTTGTCGCCGCCCTTCCCGTCGTAGGGGAAGTGGACGCCGGAGGCATAGTTCCCGTCGAACAGGTTGGCCTGTACGGTGCCGCCGCCGTTCCAGCCGTTGTTCTGCGAACCGTTCGCCCAGTACATCTGGGCGACGCCGGAGATGGGGAGCTTTTCCGCGTCCGCCGCGAGGAGCGCGGCGGGGAGGAGGGCGAGGAGGTGGAGAAGGAAGGGTTTCATGGCAAAGGGCATCAGAGGTCCGAGAGCTTCGTCCCCTTCGGGATCGAATGGTCCGAGACGACGATCTTGACGAAGAGCGAACCATCGCCCTCGGGAACGTCGAGGAGGACCGCGCCCGCGCCGATCTCGGTGCGCGACGCGGCGCGGGAGGCGGCTGCCGCGGTCCACTTGGCGTCGTCGGGGTCCAGGTCCTTGCACGTGAAGGCCGTGTATTGCGCGTCGACCGGCTGGCCGGACGTGGAGACGGCGAGCTGCATGACGCGCCGGCCGTTCCTGACGGCGAAGGAGAGCGGTCCGGAGTCCGCGTTCTCCGCGTACTCCGGCTCGCGGATGGCGACGACCGTCACCGGCTCGTAGTAGACGCCGCGGAAGTCGTCGACGGCGCCGCTGCCGACGTAGCGCACGGACCGCAGCGAGGTCGGGGACCCCGCCACGGGAAGCGCGGTCGCGCCGGTGACGGCGTTGGAGAGGACCGCGCCGCCGATGCCGTAGGTCACGGTGACGGACGAGGCGGAGAAGTCGATCGCGGCGTTCCAGTCGGTCCACTCGTTCTCCGCGACGTCCGCGCCGGCGAGCCGGACCCAGCCGTCCCGGGTCCAGCCGTAGAGCGAGACGCCGCCGCCCTCGTCGCCGAGCGCGAGGCCGGCGAGCGGGGAGTCCGTCGGCGCCTCGGGCGCGCCGGGCTCGGAGACGAACTGCGCGCGGCCGCGGACGAGCACCGCGTAGCGGGCGTGCGAGGCCGCCGAGGCGGCG
>CAMNDA010000017.1 GCA_946534745.1 uncultured Verrucomicrobiota bacterium
TGGCGCCGCCGTCGATCGCGGCGCCGCTCTTCGACGAGCGGTACCACATCGCGAACTCGGTGCCGTTCGTCATGCGCGGGAGCGTGACCCAGACGAGCGACTCGCCGGACGTGTTCCACGTGTCGATTTCGTGCGGAATCGCGTTGCCCTCGGCGTCGAGGAAGCACATGTCGGCCCCCGGGACGTCGCCGGGGTTGTAGAAGTCCGCGTAGGAGAAGCCCGTCGGCGAGCCCGCCGAGAGCCGGACGAGGACCGGGAAGTTCGTGAGCTCCTGCGTCCCGGCGTAGCCCTGCACGGTGAACTTCGCGCCGCGCGAGAACTCGGCGACGTTCTTGTCGGGGCGGGGGAATTCGAGCCCCGTCTTGAACGAACCGCCATTGACAACAGTGTGGCCGAGGTTGTTCGAGGCCATGAAGGCGTAGTCGTAGGTCGCGCCCTCGACCAAGCCGGTGAGCGGTCGGGTGGCCGTCGCGCCGTCCGCGCGATCCGAGGCGACGAGCGTCCAGGCCGGGAGCGAAGTCCCCGACGGGGCGTAGGCGAAGTAGAGGTCGCAGGTGTCGGCGCCCGTGCCGACCGAAACGACCGTGGCGCGCATCGTGAATGCGTCGACGTCCTGCATCAGGGCCGTCGTCGTGATCGCGGGCTTGACGGTGGCCGAGCTGGCCCCGGCGGTCAGGAAGGACGCGTTCGCGACGGAATCGTGCTCTGCCTTGATCCAGTCGGCGGAGGCAACGCCGTTGAAGACGCGCAATTCATCCATGTCGCCCTGGAAACAGTTTTTATTGCCGTCGAAAAATCCGCCGAACGTCCAGTTCGCCTTGCCGGGGTCGCGGATTTCTCTTGCAGAAGTCGTCGAATAGATGTTCTCGCCATTAAAGTAAGAGTGGAGCGTCGTAGCCGTTTTGCTATAGGAAAAGGCGAGATGTCCCCACTTGCCGACGGTCAACGCGCCCTTTCCGGTCGTCCCTTGATGTCCACCGGCGTTGTTGATTCCCACGCCAACGGAAAAGTATGTACCTCCTTCGACCAAGGCGACAAACCCGTTTTTGGCCCACTCGTCCTTCCCTTTGTTGGAAGCCAGAACAGCCGACGATCCGGCGCTTTTCTTGAACCATCCCGAAACCGAAAAAGCACTGATGTCGGAAAGCGCGCCGGAGGTCACGGGGTTCGAGTAGAGAAACCCCGCCACGTTTCCCTTCGTCATCACGCCGCCGACCTTTCCGCCGGAGACGGACGATGTGACATCGCCCGGCGTTACCGTCGCGTGCCCGGTCGCATCCGCGATTGTCGCGCCGCCGTGGAAGACGACCGCGTAGCGGGACCAGACGTCCTCCGCGGCGGCGACACCGGGATTCGACGAGCCGTAGTGCATCGTGAAGGTCGTGCCGTTCGTGACGACGGGGACGCAGACCCAGACGAGCGACTCGCCCGCCGTGTCCCACGTGTCGATCTCGCGCGGGATGACGTTGCCGCCGTCGTCCGTGAACGTGAGATCCGCGCCGCCCATCGCGCAGTCGGCGTATGCGAACGCGGTCGGCGAATCGGCGGCGAGGCGCACGAGCACGGGGAAGTTCGTGAGCGCCTCCGTGCCGGCGTAGCCGCTCACGGTGTACTGCACGGAGTATGGGAAGTCGTCCGCGCGGGCGCAAAGCGCCGGGACGAGCAGGGCCGCGAGAGCGGCGAGAACCAGTTTTTTCATGGTGAACATTGATTAGGGATTAGGAATTTAGGGATCAGGGATCAGGGATTAGGGATCGCTAATCCCTACCAAACGAGCAGGAACGTCCGCGGCGCGGCGGCGGACCCGGTCAGGTCGAGCAGGATCTGGCGGGCGGCGGAAGCGTCGGCTTCCTCCGCGCCAGCGAGACCGTATTCGAAGTCGCCTTCGACGCCCCGGAACGCCGGAACCGTCCCGAGCGGGTTGGCCATGCGGTCCGTGAAGAAGCCGCTGGCGGTCTGGACGAGGACGTTGTCCTCGATCGTTCCATCGACGGTCAGCGCCGGCGAGTCGGGGGCGACGGCGAAGGAGAACGTCGGCGTGGCGCCGGAGTTGTCGGAGTTGTAGGCCTGTCCGAACCGGTAGGACGTCGAGACCATCTGGAGCGGCGCCGCGGCGTAGCCGCCGACGGGGACCCGGAACTCGTAGACCATGGGCCAGGACTGCGCCCAGCACGTGAACGCGCCGTCCGTCGTGTACTGCTTCAGGAGCGGCGCCGTGCCGCACAGCCGCACCTTCATGCCGGGACCGTCGGCGTCCGCCGGAATGTAGAACGACTTGGCGTTCACCGTCGAGTCGTCGATGGTGACGACCGTGTTCGTGCCGCCGATGGAGAATTTTTCGCCGCAGGTCGCCGTGGATCCGTCCAGGAACTCGAGCGTCGAATACGGCGCGGCGAAGACGAACGAGGAGACGTTCTGGAGCGTCGTGCCGGAGAAGCGCAGCGTCACGTTCGTCACGCTCGAGTCCGTCGGCGCGACCGTCCAGAAGTTGCCGGTGACGCGGCCGATCGTCATGTCCCGGAATTCGAGGACGGAGTCCGACTTGGCGCCGTTGTCCTGGAGCGTCGAGGCGAGGATCCGGCTCGTCGACGCGCCCTGCCCGACGAACGTCAGGGACGCGGGATTGTCGCCGAAGAACTGCAGCGTGCCGATCGTGTGCGCGGTCGGGACGGAGACCGTGACGGGACTGGCGAGCGTGCAGTTCGCGAAGGACGCCGTGGCGGAGCTCGTCTGCGGGTAGCCGCGGCCGTCGTCGGAATTGCAGCTCCAGTGCGCGGGATCGTTCCACGCGCCGTTCCAGTCGCCGTCGACGGGCTGCCACGTGTACACGGCCTTGTCCGCGGGCTGGACCGTGCCGCTCTGCGTGCTCGTCCACGCCTGGCCGGTCGGGACGCCCTCCGCCGTGGCGCACTCGTTGGAGCACATGAGCTCCCAGCCGACGTTGCCCCAGCCGCTCGCCAGGTGCGTCGCGGTGAACGCGGTCGAGGCCGCGCCGGGCGCGAACGTCGCGACCGTCTCCCATTCGCTCCATCCGCCGTCGTTCCAGCGGGCGAGGATCGTCGTCGTGCCGGCGCCGACCGTCGCAAGCGAACCGCTCACGGAGACGTTGCGCTGGTTCGCGCCGGTCGTGGCGGCGTTCATGGCGGAGGCGCCGGGCGTCGTGAAGGAGCCGACGTCCGTCGCGATCGCGACGCCGGCGCTGTTGCGCGCCTCGACGCACCAGTAGTAGGTGACGCCGGCCGTGAGGTTCGAGATCGCGAGCGAGAAGGGCTCGCCCGCCGCGACGGGCATCGGGTCCTCGCCCCC
>CAMNDA010000018.1 GCA_946534745.1 uncultured Verrucomicrobiota bacterium
CACTCGCGGAAGGTCTTGAGCACTTCGCCCATCGTGCCGTCGACGCACGGGCGGTACCACGGCGAGCGGCGCGCGCGGACGCCGGGCGGGAGCGGCTGGCGGAAGAGCAGGCCGCCGTCCGGGTCGAAGTTGAAGCGGAACTGCTGCTCGCGCATCGAGCGCGCGAGGTCGGGGAACAGCAGCGCCGTCGCCTGCTCGTAGTTCCAGACGTGCTGGCACGAGCCCTCGCAGGAGCCGACCTTCGCGGCAACGCCCTCCCAGCCCCAGAGCGCGCCGTCGGGGAGGCGGAGGACCGTCGGCGACACGAGGACGGAGAGCGTCTCGGCCGCGCCCTCGCGCGAGGCGGGCGGGATCGTCGTGCGGCGGTGGATCGCGTCGCGGAACGCGAAGACCTGCGCGCGCGTCTCGGCGAGGCCGCGCAGGAGACGCGCGGCGGCGTCCGCCGCGTCGGCGCAGAGCGCCTCGGCGTAGTAGTTGCGCCAGAGGTTGCGCGCGACGCCGTCGCGCCTCATCGCCTTCGCGAGCGCGGCGGGGTCGGTCCAGTCGTTCGTGCGGTTCGGGACGAACCACGAGACGACGAAGCGGACGGTGCGCGACTCGCCGGGCGCGAGGCGGAACCGCGCGGCGAGGAGGCCCGCGTCGCCCTTCGCGCCGGGGCCTGGGTAGCGTCGGTCGCGGAAGGGGCCGGGCGCGTTGAGGTCGTGCCAGTAGACCTCGCGCCGGTCGCACCACGCGCCGCGGAAGAGGGACGTTTGGCGGGAGACCTCGACGGGCGTGCGGCCGGTGGGGTCACCCGCCGGCGCGTCGAGCGTGAGGGCGAGTTCGCCGTAGTCGGTGGAGTCGGCGGGGGCGGCGTTGCGGTGGAGGAGGACGGGGCGGCCGGCGCGGCGCAGGACGCGAGAGGAGGCGGCGGCGCCGGACCAGGGGGAGGCGAGGCAGCCGACGGCGGAGAAGACGAGCGGCTCGCGGGCGCGGTTGCGGAGCGATACCTCGAAGACGGCGCAAGGGAGGGAGGAGACGTCCGAACGTCCGGGAACGAACGGGCTCCAGGCGGTCAGGGCGGCGTCGCCGGGGAAGCGCGGGTCGCGGAAGGACCACTCGCCGACGGGGAACTCGCCGCGGAGCGACACCGAGCGGAAATGGGGCAGACCGCAGAGCGAGTCGCCGTCGGGGCCGAAGCCGAAGCCGGCGAAGAGCGTCTCGCCCGTGCCGGCGAGCTCGCCCGCGAAGTCGCCGTGGAGGATGCGCGCGTCGAGCATTTCGCCGCCCTCGCGCTCCGCGCGGACGGCGAAGTGCGACATCCCGTTGCGTGCGCCCTTGGCCGGGCGGTTGAAGACCTCCCATTCGGCGAGGTCGCCGTTGCCGGACACCCCGATGCAGCCGGCGCCGATTCCGCCGACGGGGAACGACACGGCGCGCAGGCGCTCTCCGGAGAGCGGCTCGGGCGCGGCGGCGCCGCGGCGCGGCCGGGGCGCGGCATCGAGGGAGGGACGAACGGACGGAGTCTTCATGGCGGAATCGCGGTCGTGCGCGGTCGCGGATCGCGAGGACCGGATTCTAGCACGATGCCCCCCGTCCCGCCAGACCGGAGCGACTACATCCGCTTTCTCATTTCTCAGAATTGAGAAATTTTCCTTGCACGGGGCGGGGCGTTCGTGCTACCATCCCGCCCACGCGCCGCGCCCGGCCCCTCGGAATCGCTTCCGTCCGTCTCCGCGCCGCGCCACTCCCACGCGGGATTCCCCCATGTCCAAGATCCTCATCGTCGACGACGAAGTCCGCATCCTGATGCTGATCCAGACGCTGCTCAAGGGCAACGGCTACGAGACCATCGCCGCCAAGACCGGCGAGGAGGCCCTCGGAATCCTCGCCCAGGGCGGCATCGACGTGATGATCACGGACCTGCGCATGGCCCCGATGGACGGCCTCACGCTCATCAAGGAGGTCAAGAAGACCCACGCGAAGCTGCCGATGATCCTCCTCACGGCCTACGCGTCGGTCGAGACGGCCATCGACGCGATGAAGTGCGGCGCGTTCGACTACCTCACCAAGCCCTTCAAGGTGGACGAGATGCTCGCCACCGTGAAACGGGCCGAGGCCGCCGCCGCGGAGGGCGGCGGCTCCGCCCAGGAGGCCGCCGCCGGAGGCGCCGCCTCGCGCTACCGCTTCGAGAACATCGTCGCCACCTCCCCCTCGATGCTCAAGGTCTGCGAGATGATCCAGCGCGTCGCCCCCACGGCCGCCACGGTCCTCATCTACGGCGAGAGCGGCACCGGCAAGGAGGTCGTCGCGCGCGCGATCCACTCCCATTCCCCGCGCAAGGAGAAGCCCTGGGTCGCCGTCAACTGCGCCGCCATCCCGGCGGACCTGCTCGAGAGCGAGCTCTTCGGCCACGTGAAGGGCGCCTTCACCGGCGCGGTGGCGGACAAGCCCGGCCTCTTCGAGACGGCGAACGGCGGCACGATCTTCCTCGACGAGGTCTCGTCGATGCCCCTCCCGCTCCAGGGCAAGCTCCTGCGCGTCCTGCAGGAGAAGGAGATCCGCCGCGTCGGCGGCAACGACACGATCCCCGTCGACGTCCGCGTCATCGCCGCCTCCAACGCCAACCTCGAGCAGATGGCCGCCGAGGGCGCGTTCCGCACGGACCTGTACTACCGCTTCGCCGTCATCACGATCGAGATCCCGCCGCTGCGCGACCGCACCGAGGACATCCTCCCGCTCGCCGCCCACTTCCTCCGCGGCGAGGCCCCCGCCGGCGCCGCCGCGCCGACGCTCGGCAAGGAGGCGCAGGACATCCTGATGGCCTACAAGTGGCCGGGCAACGTCCGCGAGCTCGAGAACGCCCTCAAGCACGCCGTCACCTTCCGCCCGGAGGGCGAGATCGGCCCGGCGGACCTCCCCGAGAAGATCGTCGCCCGCGCCCGCGAATCGCTCGCCTCCGCGCCGCCCGCCGCCGCGGCCGCCGCCGCGCCGCAGTCCCTGAAGAGCTTCCTCAAGAACAAGGAGAAGGAGTACCTCAGCCGCATCCTCGCCGACTCCGACGGCGACAAGGAGAAGGCCGCCAAGACGCTCCAGGTCTCCCTCGCGACGCTCTACCGCAAGATCTCCGACGACGCTCCCGCCGCCTCCAAGTAGGGACCCGATGCCCTCCGCCCGTTCCACCGATCCGGCCGCGCTGGCGCACGACCTCAACAACCTCCTCCTGGCGATCGTCAACGCCTCCGAGGCGGCCGAGGCCTCCCTGTCCGGACCGCTCACGGAGCAGACCGCCGCCCTCGCCCGCTCCGGCCTCCAGACCGTCGTCCTCGCCGCCCAGCAGGCCGCCGGCCTCGCCCGCGCGATCATGGACGCCCCCGCCGCCGCCGCGCCCGCCGCCGAGAAGGACGGCGCCGCCGCCGAGGCCGCGCCCGCCGCCGAGAAGGACGGCGCCGCCGCCGAGGCCGCGCCAGCCGCCGAGGCCGCGCCGCCGGCCGTCCAGGCGAAGCCCGTCGACCTGCCCGCCTTCCTCGCGACGCACCGCAACCTCTTCGCCGCCCTCGTCGGCAAGCGCGCCCTCTTCGAGCTCGACCCGGTCTCCGACCCGCCCCCGCCCAACGGGCTCGCCGACCCCTCCACGCTCTCCCGCGTCGTCGGCAACTTCATCAAGAACGCCGCCGAGGCCCTCGCCGAGCACGGCGGCACCCGCATCCGCGTCCGCGTCGTCGCGCGCCAGTGGGGCGGGCGCGTCCCGGGCGACCTCGGGCCCGCGCCCGAGGGCTTCGTCGGCACCACCCCGCCGCCGACCGCCGGGCGCGACGGCGTCGCGATCGAGGTGGTCGACGACGGCCCCGGCGTCCCGCCCGACGTCGCCCCCACGGTCTTCAGCCGCGCCCGCACCACCAAGGCGACCGGCCACGGCATCGGCCTCTCGGAGGCCCCCGCGATGGCCTACGCGATGGGCGGCTGCGTCTCCTACCGCCCCGCCGAGCCGCACG
>CAMNDA010000019.1 GCA_946534745.1 uncultured Verrucomicrobiota bacterium
GCCGAGTAGCCCGCGAAGAGCGCGACGAGCGCGAGCAGGAGCGACGAGGCCCGCCACGCCATCGCGCCCGCGGCGAGCGCGAGCGCGGCCGCGATGCCGAACGCCGCCGGGGCGGGCAGGACGCCGTAGAGGTTCGCGCCGGCCCAGTCGACGAACTCCGCGAGCGCGAAGCCGACGCCCGCGAGCGCGAGCCCGACGGGGCGGTACCGCCGGCGCAGCAGCGCCGCGCCGCCCGCGACGAGCGCCGCCGCGGCGGCGAACCCGGCCGCGACGCGCCCCGCGGGCGAGAACCAGCCCTGCTCGTGGACATAGCGCACGAACCACGCCGCGCCGAAGAGCAGCAGCAGGGCCGCCGCGCGCAGCAGCTGGACGGCGGCCACCGCGTATTCGCCCGGGATCCACCCCGGCCGCCACGCCTCGCCCACGCGCAGCCAGTCCCACGCCGCCGCGGCCCACTGCTCGAACTTCGTGGGCTCGGGGGGCGGCTCGTCGGCGGCCGCGGGCGGCCGCGAATGCTGAATGCTGAATGCTGAATGCTGAATGGAGGAAGGTGCGGCAGGCAACATTGGTACAATGCTCGGCCGCGCGTCCGCGCGGGCCGTCGCCCCTGCGGCGACCGGAGGGAGCGGAGGCGGGGCGCTTTGCGCCACCCCCCTCTCGGAGGAGGGCAATGAAGATATCTCCGCGGACTCTGTGCGGAGCATGGCCTCTGCGTTCTCTGCGTGAGATTCAAACCCCGCGTGAGATCTGGCCTCTGCGTTCTCTGCGTTCTCTGCGTGAGATTCAAACCCCGCGTGAGATTTGGCCTCTGCGTTCTCTGCGCTCTCTGCGTGAGATTCAAACCCCGCGTGAGATCTGGCCTCTGCGTTCTCTGCGCTCTCTGCGTGTAGGACCCCCTCAGGCTCGCTTCGCTCGCCAGCTTCCCCTGCGGGGGAGCCAGACTTCGCGGACTCCGCGTGGCGCTTGAGGGATGCCACGTCGAAGGAGAGCGACTGCACGCGGTCGGCGAGGCGGTCGAGGGAATGGTTGATGCCGGAGAGGAAGGAAAGGACCGCGATGGGAAACGCGACCAGGACGAAGAGCCCGACGATGGCGAGGAGTGCTTCCATGGCAGGCGATGGACTAGGGGTTTGAACGCGAAGGACGCGCGGACTCCGTGCGGGACGCTTGAGACGTGGGACGCGGGACGGGAGGCGTGGAGGGCAGCGAATCGATCGAGTCGTGCAGCTTCACCATGAGGCGGGTGAGCGTGGCGACCTCGCTCCGCGTGAAGGCGGACATCGCGCGGTTCACGAGCGCGGCGTAGTCGGGCTCGGAGCGGGCGAGCTCGGCGCGGCCGGCGGCGGTGAGCGACACCGCGTGGCGGCGGCGGTCGCCCGCGACGGCGCGGCGCTCGACGAGCCCGGCCTTCTCCATGCGGTCGACGAGCCCGGTGAGGTCGGACTTGTCGACGAGGAGGCGCTCGCCCATCTCGCGCTGCGAGAGGGGGCGGCCGGCGACGTTCAGCACGACGAGCGCGTTGAACTGCGTGTCGGAGACGGCGTGCGCGCGGAAGAACGTCCGCGCGGCGCGCTTGAGCTTGAGCCCGCTCCACCACACGCCCATCAGGGCCTCGTGGGCGGGGTTCGCGAATCGGTTCACTTCGTTGTAGTGGGGATGCTTCATCCTACTGGTCCTCTCGGACGGTCTCGTCGTCGCTCCGCGCCGCCGGACCGTCCGGCGGGCCTGTTTCGCGATTTCGATCGGGAACAAGGCCGGTAGTCTACACGTCGATAGTTTATATGTCAACTAATTTCTGAATGGCCTTGCCGCGGCCGGTCGGGGTGTGCCATAATCGCGGGCATGGAAAACGAAACCGATCCGCGGCGCGCCCGCATCCTGCCGTCGCTGCTGGCCGCCGACTACGGGCGGCTCGCGGAGGAGATCCGCCGCGCCGAGGCGGCCGGGGCGGACGCGCTGCACCTGGACATCATGGACGGCGCGTTCGTCCCGAACATCTCGTTCGGTCCGCCCGCCGTGGCGCTCGCGACGAAGGTCTCCCCCGCCCTGCCCCGCTGCGTGCACCTCATGCTGCAGCACCCGGAGCGGTATCTGGAGGACTACGCGAAGGCCGGCGCGACGACGATCCAGGTCCACGCCGAGTCGTCGTGCGACGTCGCCGCCGCGCTGCGGCGCGTGCGGGAGCTGGGCTGCCGCGCGGGGATCGTCCTCAACCCGCTCACGCCGGCCGCCGCCGCGCTGCGGCACCTGCCGCTCGTCGACGAGATTCTCGTGATGACCGTCTACCCGGGCTTCGGCGGGCAGCGCTTCATGCGAGAGCCGCTGCCGACGATCCGCGCGCTGCGCGACGCCGCGCCGGCGCTGCCGATCATGGTCGACGGCGGCGTCTCGCGCGACACGGTCGCGCTCGCGGCGTCCGCGGGCGCGGACTGCTTCGTGGCGGGGTCCGCGCTCTACGGCGCCGCCGACATGGCGGCCGAGATCGCGCTGCTGCGCCGCCTCGCGTCCGAGGCGGCCGCGCGCTAGTCCTCCGGCGCGGGCGCGCGGCGGAGGGCCTTCTTCTCGGAGTTGGCCCGCTTGTCGGCGAGCATCCTCGCCTTCGCGCGGCGGGAGCGGCGGCGCTTCTGGCGGCGGATCCTCTCCGCCTCCTGCTGCGCCCTCGTCTTCTCGCCGAGCAGGATCGCGGCGACGCGCTCGCAGAGCTCCTCGCGGGCGCGGTAGCGGTTGAGCGTCAGCGAGCGCGAGGCCTGGCACTTCACGCGGATGTCCATCGCCGGATAGGCGAGCGAGACGCAGGACGAGGTCTTGTTGATCTTCTGCCCGCCCGGGCCGGCGCCGCGGACGAACGTCTCGACGAGGTCCTCCTCGCGGATGCCGAGCGAGAGCATCCGCGCGGCGAGGCGGGCCTCCTTCTCC
>CAMNDA010000020.1 GCA_946534745.1 uncultured Verrucomicrobiota bacterium
GCCCGGGCGCGATGCGGCGCGGCGCGCCCGCGGCGGCGGGCGCGCCGCAGAGCGCGCAGACCGCGGGGTCGAGCGGCGGCGGGGGCGGCGGCTCCTCGCCGGCGAGGAGCGCCTCGTAGCGCGCCTGGCAGACCGCGTAGCGGCGGCGCAGCGACGCCGGCCTCTCCAGGCACTCCGCCACCGTGTCGAGCCTCGCCCGCAACGCGGCCCATTCCTCCCGCAGCGTGAGCGGGCGGGGGCGCGGATACCGCGGACGGAGGTCGTTGAGAAGGAGGGGCATTAGTGCACGCCGGTGTCGCCGCGCTGCGGGTGGTCGAACTCGACCGGCGCGGCGTCCTTGTCGGCGAGGGCGGCGTTGAGCGCCTGGATGTAGGCGCGGATCGAGGCCTCGACGATGTCCGTCGAGACGCCGCTGCCGCGGTAGACGCGCCCGTTGTGCGAGACCTTCACCGTCGCCTCGCACTGCGCGTCCATGCCGCCGTCGACGGCCGTGAGGTTGTAGACCTCGAGGCGCGCGGAGGGCAGGCCCGCGATCTCGCGGATTGCCGCGTAGCAGGCGTTGATCGGGCCGTCGCCCGTGCCGACCTTCTCGACGAGTTCGCCGTCGAGCCGGAGGCGGACGGTGCCCATCGGCGTGATGACGTCGGACGCGACGACCGAGAAGCGGTCGAGCGCGAGGCGCTCGGGCGCGTCCGCGCCGCGCGAATGGCGCGCGAGCGCCTCGATGTCGGCGTCGGAGACGGTCTTCTTGCGGTCCGCCAGGTCCTTGAACTTCGCGAAGAGCTCGTCGATGCGGGCGTCCTCGAGGCGGAACCCGAGGTCCGCGAGGCGCTGCGCGAAGGCGTGCCTGCCGGAGTGCTTGCCGAGCACCATCTTGTTGCGCGGCAGCCCGATCGACTCGGGCGTCATGATCTCGTAGGTGAGCGGGTTCGCGAGGACGCCGTGCTGGTGGATGCCGGCCTCGTGCGCGAAGGCGTTCTCGCCGACGATCGCCTTGTTGGCCTGGAGCTTGGAGCCCGTGACGCTGCACACGCACTTGCTCGCCGCGTAGATCTTCGTCGTGTCGATGCCGGTGTCGGCGCCGAAGAACGCGTGGCGCGTCTTGAGCGCCATCACGATCTCCTCGAGCGAGGCGTTGCCGGCGCGCTCGCCGATGCCGTTGAGGCAGCACTCGACCTGCGTCGCGCCGCCGCGGACGGCCGCGAGAGAGTTGGCGACCGCGAGCCCGAGGTCGTTGTGGCAGTGGCAGGAGAGCGTGACGCCGGCGGCGCCGGGGACGTTGGCGAGCACGTCGCGGAAGAGCGACTCGTACTCCTCGGGCATCGCGAAGCCGACGGTGTCCGGGAGGTTCACCGTCGTGGCGCCGGCCTCGATCGCGGCCTGCACGACGCGGTAGATGAACGGCCGCTCCGAGCGGGAGCAGTCCTCGAGCGAGAACTCGACGTCCTCGCAGAGCGACCGGGCGTACTTCACGCACTCGACCGCGGTCTCGACGACGGCGTCCGGCGTCATCCGAAGCTTGCACTCCATGTGCAGCGGCGACGTGGCGATGAAGACGTGGATGCGGGGGCGCCGGGCGTCCTTGACCGCCTCCCACGCGCGGTCGATGTCGGCCTTGCGGCAGCGGGCGAGCGACGCGACGACGGTCTTCTTCGCCGCGCGCGCGAGCGCCTGCACGGCCTCGAAGTCGCCGGGCGAGGACGCGGCGAAGCCGGCCTCGACGACGTCGACGCCGAGCGCCTCGAGGTGCTCGAGGACGAGGAGCTTGTCGGCGAGGTTCATCGAGCAGCCCGGGGACTGCTCGCCGTCGCGGAGGGTGGAGTCGAAGATCTTGATGCGTCGGGTTTCGGAGTTCATGTGACCGGATTGGAGTTGAAAGGTTGAAAGATTGAAGAGGCGTGTTCGGGATCGTACACCCGACCCCGGGCGCGCGGGGTGCGCGTTCGGGGCCGTGGCGGGACGCGCGGGCGAACGGCCCGGCGCGCTTTGTTTCACCTCGCTACCGCACGGCGGAAGAAGCCCCGACGCCGCACGGCGCGAGGCGGGTAAGTCGCTCGTGGATGTGTTGCGAGATCGCGTTCATCGGGGCGTGAGTATCCCAGAAAGACGTCTGGAATGCAAGCGATTTTTCATTCGGGCGGGGCGCCGGAGCGAACGCCGGGTCGCCGGTCGCTCGAGCGCGAAGCGCGGGCGCGGCGTCAGTTGCGGAAGATCTCCTGCGCGTAGCGGACGGAGCCCATCGCGTCCTTGGAGTAGAAGTCCGCGCCGATGCGGTCGGCGTGCTCCTGCGTGAGGACGGCGCCGCCGACCATGACCCTGCAGTCCGGGCACTCGGCGCGGAGGAGGCGGATCGTCTCCTCCATCGCCGGGACGGTCGTGGTCATGAGCGCCGAGAGCCCGACGAGCCGCACGCCCTCGCGCTTCGCGGTCTCGACGACGCGTTCCGGCGGGACGTCCTTGCCGAGGTCGACGACGTCGAAGCCGTAGTTCTCCAGCAGCGCGCGGACGATGTTCTTGCCAATGTCGTGGACGTCGCCCTTCACGGTCGCGAGGACGATCCGCCCCGCGCTCTCGCGCGCCGCGCCGCGCGCGGCGAGCGCCTTCTTGATCTCCTCGAAGGCCGCCGAGGCGGCGTCCGCCGCGACGAGCAGCTGCGGCAGGAAGAGCGTGCCCGCCTCGAAGCGCCTCCCGACCTCGTCGAGCGCCGGCACGATCGCCCCGTCGATGAGCGCAAGCGGCGCCTCGCCCGCGGCGAGCGCCTCCGCCGCGAGCTTCGCGGCCTCGGCCGCGATGCCGCGGCGGACCGCGGCGGTGAGCGGCGAACCGCTCGCCGCCGGGTTCACGGTTGAAG
>CAMNDA010000021.1 GCA_946534745.1 uncultured Verrucomicrobiota bacterium
CGCCGCGCTCTACGACCCCGTCCGCGCCGTCGCGATGGAGTTCTGCCCCGCCGCCGGCCTCTCCATCCCCGTCGGCAAGGACTCCTGCTCGATGTCGACGGTCTGGTCGGACGGTCAGACGGTCACACCGTCACACGGTCAGCCGGCCGGGTCGGAGGACCGTGCGACCGTGGAACCGTGCGACCGTGTGACCAAGCCGGTGGAACACCGGCAACTGTCCCCCGTCTCGCTCGTCGTCTCCGCCTTCGGCCCGGTGCCGGACGTGCGCGTCGGCGTCACGCCCGACCTCAAGCCCGTGGCGGGGTCCTCGCTGCTCCTGGTCGACCTCGCGCAGGGCAGGCGCCGCCTCGCCGGCTCGATCCTCGCGCAGTGCTGGAACCTCGTCGGCGGCGACGTGCCGGACTTCGACGACCCCGCGCGCCTCGTCGCCTTCTACGGCGTCTTCCAGCGGCTCCTGCGCGAGCGGAAGCTCCTCGCCGCGCACGACCGGTCCGACGGCGGCCTCGCCGCCGCGGTCGCCGAGATGGCGATGGCCGGCGGCTGCGGCGTCTCGCTGCGCCTGCCCTCCGCCGGCACGCAGCAGGACGTGCTCGCCGTCCTCTTCAACGAGGAGCCCGGCATGGTCGTGCAGGTCGCCGACGCCGACCTCGACGCTGTCGCCGCCGCGTTCGAGGGCGCCGGCCTCCCCGCGCAGCGCCTCGGGCCCGTCGACCCGCGCGGCCGCTTCCTCACCGCGACCTTCGGCGAGACGATCCGCCTCGACGTCCCGATGGCGCGCGTGCGCGCCGTCTGGAGCGAGAACTCCTGCCGGATGCGCGAGCTGCGCGACAACCCCGACGCCGCGCGCGCCGAGCGCGAGAACGCGGCCGACGAGAACCTCGCGCCAATGTCCTTCGCGCTCACGTTCGAGCCGGAGGCCGTCCCCAACCTCGCGAACCCCGACGCGCGCCCGCGCGTCGCCATCCTCCGCGAGGAGGGCGTGAACGGCCACGTCGAGATGGCCGCCGCCTTCACCTTCGCCGGCTTCGAGGCGGTCGACGTCCACACGACCGACCTGCTGGAGGGCCGCGCCGACCTCAAGGACTTCCACGGCCTCGTCGCGTGCGGCGGCTTCAGCTACGGCGACGTCCTCGGCGCCGGCAGCGGCTGGGCGAACACCATCCTCTTCAACGACCGGCTGCGCGAGATGTTCGAGGCCTACTTCGCGCGCCCGCAGACCTTCACGCTCGGCGTGTGCAACGGCTGCCAGATGGTCTCGCAGCTGCGGGACATCATCCCGGGCGCGAGCGACTGGCCGCGCTTCATCCACAACCGCTCGATGCAGTTCGAGGCGCGCTACGCCACCGTCGAGGTGATGAAGTCGCCGTCGATCCTGCTGCAGGGGATGGAGGGCTCGCGCCTGCCGATCGCCGTGGCGCACGGCGAGGGCTTCGCGCGGTTCGGCACGGGCGAGTCCCGCGCCCGCGTCCTCGCGACCGAGCGCGCCTCGCTGCGCTACGTCGACGGCGCCGGCGCCCCGACCGAGCGCTACCCGTTCAACCCGAACGGGAGCGAGGACGGCCTCACGGGCTTCACGACGCTCGACGGCCGTGCGACGATCATGATGCCGCACCCCGAGCGGGGCTTCCGCTCCGTGCAGCTCTCGTGGCGCCCCGCGGGCTTCTGCGACGGCGAGTCCGGCCCCTGGATGCGCATGTTCCGCAACGCCCGCTCCTTCGTCGGGTAGGCGCGCCCGCCCCGCGGGCTAGCGCCGGACGCCGACGAGGATCACGGTCGACGGAATGCGGTCGAGCTGGCCGCCGTGGTTCGCCCAGTCGTCGCTCGTGTAGGGCGCGTCGGGCGTCGCGGGCGGCTCCAGGAGGGCGGTCACCTCGAGCCCCGCGGCGCGGAACCAGCCGAACCACGACGAGACGGGCCACGCGCGGGAGACCGCGTGGCCGAAGGCGTCGTCGCGGACGTCGTCCGGCGGCGAGAAGTAGCTGCGCAGGAAGAGCCCGGCCCCGGCGTCGCCGGCGCCGCGCCCGGACTCGTCCTCCCACTCGCCCTCGATCCAGTCGCCGTTGAAGAGCGGATGGACGGCCGAGACGGCGACCGTCCCGCCCTGTTTCGCGGCGGCGGCCATCGCGCGCACGACGGCGCCCGGGTCCTCGACGAACTCGAGCGCGTGCGAGCTGTGCACGAGGTCGAAGGGCGCGTCCGGCGGCGGCGCGGCGGCGAAGTCCTCCAGCGACTGCCGGCGGAAGTCGATGCGGACGCCTTCGCGCGCGGCGAGGTCGCGCGCGTGGGCGAGCTGCGCCTCCGAGACGTCGATCGCCTCGCAGCGCACGCCCTTCTTCGCGAGGAAGACGCTGTTCTGCCCCTCGCCGCAGCCGAGCTCGAGCGCGGAGGACCCGGGCCCGAGCGGCGGCAGCAGGCGCAGCTCCCGCTCGCCGGGGATCTGCGGGCCCCAGTGGAAGTCGTCCGTGCGGATGCGGGTGATGCGCGCGTACACGGGCGCGAGCGCGTCCCAGTAGCGGCGTTGGGAGTCGGTGTCCATGCGCGGGAGTCTACCAGAGGATGGCGGTCGGCTTCAAGCCGCC
>CAMNDA010000022.1 GCA_946534745.1 uncultured Verrucomicrobiota bacterium
GCGGTGTACTGCGTGCCGGCGGAGAGGCCGGTGAAGGCGAGCGCCGCGGTTCCGGCGGAGGAGAGCGTCTGCGTCTTCGAGACGCCGTTCACGACGACCTTCACCGTGACGGACGAGCTGCCCGTGCCGAGCGCCGTGACGGGGACGGAGACCGTCGCGCCGGTCTGGGTGATCGACCCGGCGGAGACCGTCCCGAGGGACGGCGGGGCGTTGCCCCCGGGCGAGTACGTCTCGGACGGCACCGAGGCGAGCAGGCGCAGCGAGAGGTTCTTCGCGCCGGTTCGGCCGTACTGGTCCTTCGCGACGAGCGTCATCAGGAGGCGCTGGTCGTCCGCCTCGGACGTGAGCGCCGTGTCGAACACGACGTCGAAGGCGCCGCCGCCGTTCGAATGAACCTGGATGGCGGAGTCGGGAAGCGCGGTCTGGTTGCCGGAATGGGCCTCCAGCGCCGTCGCGTTGGACGACGCCTGGACGCGAAGGACGGTCCGGCCGTTCAGCGCGCAGTTGCGGAAGAAGCCCTCCTTGACCTGGTTCGTGGAGGACGAGTCCGCCCAGACGGACGAGATCGAGGGCAGCGTGCCGGCCGCCGAGGCGATCGTCGTCGAGGCGCCGCCCGAATCCGCCGCGTTGTCCGCGATCGGCGTGACCGTGAAGGAGTAGGTCTTGCCCGCCGTCAGGCCCGTGATCGTGTGGCTGCGAGCGGTGTTCGCCACGGTCGCGGAATAGGCCTCCGACGAAGAGCCGACGCCCGTCACCTTGAAGTTGTCGACGGCGATCTGGACGCCCGCCTCGCCTTCGTAGCAGTACCAATAGTGGCTTGGATCGGCGGACGGGATGATGGCGCGGAAGCGCGCCGTCGACCCGGCGTGCGACGAGAGGTCGATCGTCTGGGTCGTCCAGGCGGGCGAAACGCCGTTGTTGTTGTTGTAGAGGCTCTTGTTGGAATACAGGTCCGTCCACTCGCCGCCGTCGAAGGACGCCTGGAGCGAGAAGGTCTTGATGTTGGCCGACTTCCAGGACCAGAAGTCGAACGAGAGGGCCGAGGACGAGGACAGCGTGAACGAACCGTCCCAGACGAACTGCTGGAGCTCGATCGTCGCGCCGTCGAAGCCGAGGACCGGCGTCGCGTTCCCGGTCGCGGACGCGGTGCCGATCGTGGCCGGGCCGGAGAGCGTGCCCTTCAGGCTCGAGAAGTCGTCCGTGAAGTCGGAGGAGCCGGATCCGGCGATGCTGGCCGTGACCTTGAACCCCGTCGTCCGGTTCCGCCAGTGGTCGGGGGCGTGCCAGTTGAGCGTGACGGACGAGCCGGAATACGCGGGCAGAGGGTCGACCTGGACAGAGTTGTAGGGCACGAAGCCGACGTGGGCGGACTTGATGTAGCCGGACTGGTAGTTCCCCGACGAGATGTTCAGGTCGAACCAGCCGTCGTTGCTTCCCGCCCACCCGTAGTTGAGGTAGACGTACTTCGTGCCGTCGGAGCTCTCGCCGTAGCCGTGGGCGACGATGGTGTGGTCCGGGACCGAGACGACGACCGGCTCGCCGGCCTGCAGGGCGGTCTTGATCGCGGCCTTCATCGCGTCGCCGCGGTCGTAGTTCGTGATGCCCCGGTACCAGGGGTTGTTGTTCCCGACCGTGCCCTCGTACCCGCCCGACCCCTTGGAAAGCTGCCAGAACATGATCTGGCAGATCACCTCGTTGAGGTTGAACAGGCGGGCGATCGGATAGCGGACGGACTCGGCCACGTAACCCGACATGTCGCCGCCCGAGGACGTGTAGGAGTCTTGGATGTCGTCCCACTCGAACGGAACGGAACCGTCGAAGCGGTAGAAGACGCTCGTGTAGGGGTGTCCCGCGGCCGTTCCGTACATCGTGTTGGTGTAGCAGACGGTCCGGTCCATGCGGACGGGCCACCGATAGTACCCCATGACCTGGGCATAGGCCGTGGCGGTGCATCCCGTCGCGGCGCGCCGCCGGTAGTAGGAACTGCCCGACTCGTCCGGGACGCGCGGGTTGTAGTCGTTGTACGGCTGCCACTGGTTCCAGTGCTGCGACATGAGCGGCTGGACGATGATCGTCCCGGGCGTGGCGCCCGGAAGCTCGTCGCCGGGCTCCGGCATGGTCGGGCCGCCGAGCATCCGCTCCCAGCGGGCGGCACGTCGCGCGGCCGACGCCGCTTCGCCGTCTCCGCCGGTCGCCTCCCCTTCCCCGGCCGCCGCCGGCGCCGGCGCGGGCGCCGCTTCGGCGGCGAGGCAGTTCGTGCTCGCCAGCGCAAGCATCGCGTGAAGCGGCTCCTCCGGGTCGATTCCGGCCATCCGGTTCGGGCCGAAGGCGACGACGGGCTCCGCGGCGTCGCTGCCGGACATGACGATGTAGCCCGCCGGATCGAGATCGACGATCCAGAGCGCGTCGCGCGGCTTCACGGACGAAACCGTCCGCCCGGGCAGCAGCTCGCGGGCGAGGTCATCGTACGCGAGGAAGTTCGCGGCGGCGGTCTCGATCTCCTCCTGCGAGAGGATGCGGGCCCGCGCGGACGGGGCGAGAAGGAGCGCCGCGAGGGCGGCGGCAACGAACGGACGGAGGGAGCGGAAGAGTTTCATGACGGAAATCTCCGAGGGTTGGCCCAAGGGGCCGTCTCGTTTCGGTTGCGTGGCATTATACACCTGCTCCGCGGCGTCCGCAACGGGCGGACCCGGGCGGGGGACGGGCTACGGCAGGGGCATGCCGGCGGAGACCTGCGCGTCGGAGACGCCGACGCGGAGGAACTTCGTCGCGGCGGTGGCGTCGACGTCCGGGAGGGCGAGGATGCCGGAGGCGGTCGCGCGCACGGACTTCGAGGCCCGGTAGTCGCCATTCGCGGCCGGGCTTTCGTAGACCGTGTACCACGCGCCGGCGGTGGCGTTGCGGATCGAAAGGGTGAGCGCCCCGCCCCGAATGACGAGCGGCTCC
>CAMNDA010000023.1 GCA_946534745.1 uncultured Verrucomicrobiota bacterium
CGGGCGGCGTCTGGCGCGGGGCGCCGGCCGGCGCGGAGCCGGGCGCGCCGGTCGAGGCGCGGCTGCGCGCCGTCGGCGAAAGGGTTCCGATGATCGTCTCCGCGCTGCCGCAGGGAACGCGCCTGCACGGCGATCCGGTCGGGTTCGACGCGGAGGCGGGCGAGCTCCTGCCGCCGTTCGGGAACGGGCGGACGGCCGATTTCTTCGTCCGCGCCGCGGCGACGCCCGCGTTCCGTTCCGGCCTCGCGCGCTTCTGGATCGAGTTCTCGCCGGCGCCCGGCGGGGCGCTGCTGGCGGCGCCGTCCGTCCCGGACGCGCTCCGCACGCCGCGCGAGGCGCCGGCGGACGGCTGGAGCGAAGGGCCCGTCCGGTTCCGCGAGGGGGCCGAGGCGGTCGCCTCGACGGTCCTCTTCCGTTCGCCGCGCGCGCGGGAGGGGCGCTTCGGAGCGATCGTTCCGCCGCTTTCGCCGCACACGTCCGTTCCGCAGATGGTCTGGACGGTCCGCTTCGCCGTCGAGCCCGGCCGGCGCGGTCTGGAGCCCGACCCCGTCGATCCGGCGAAACCGGCGCCCGGGCCGGCGGAGACACCGGCGCGCGAACGGCCCGCCTCCGCGTCCGCGGCGCTGCCGCTCCGCGTGGAGCCGGCGTCGTTTTCCGCGCCGCCGACGCCCGCGGCGCCGGTGATCTCGCAGACGCCGCGCCCGCCGGTCCCCGGGGACCCCGCCGCGCCGGAGCCGGCGTCCGAGGTTTGGAAAATGGAGCCCGGCGGCTCCCTCGCGAAGAAGGTGCCGGTCCGGCGCTACGACGACCTGCCGACGAACACATGCTTCACGGCGGCGGAGCTGGCGCGGATGTTCGACGCGGACGATCCGGAGCTCTCCTCGCCCGACCCGTTCCGGCGCGCGGCGGCGCTCGACTGGCGCGACCGCTTCGCGGAGGCGTGGGCGCTGCTGCGCGAGGAGGAGGCGAAGCCGGACGCCGACCCGGCGCTGCTGCTCCTCGCCGCCAACTACCGGCTCTACGGCCGCCCCGGCGTCCCCGAGCTGCTCGACCCGGAACGCCCCGGATTCTACCGCGCGTCGCTCCGGGACGACGCCCGCGCGACGCTGCGGCGGATCGTCGCGCTCGGCGCGGACACGAACGCGCCGCCGCGCACGCTCTATCTCGCGGCCCGCGCGCGCGCCCTGCTCGCGCCCGCCTCGTTCGAGGAGGAATGCTCGCGCGACGCGGACGTGCGGGCGCTGCTCGGCCGCGCGAAGGCGTCCGATGACGCCGGCGGCGACGCCGTCCGGGTCTTCTTCAAGGATCTCGCCAACGAGGCGCTGCTCCGCGGCGGCTTCGCGGACGACCCGGGGTTCGTCCCCGTCGCGCCGGCGCACCGCTGGCTGCGCCCGGCCTTCCACGGCACCGTCGACGCCAATTCCGCCGACGCCCCGGCGCCCTACGCCTACGAGCCGTTCCGCCCGTCGGACGGCGCGCCGACCGAGTGGCCGTTCCTGTGCGGCCGCCGCGATTCGGTCCTCGCGCGCCGCGGCGCGGACGGGATGGCGGACATCGCGGGCCGGTTCCTCGGGCGCGACGAGCTGGCGCGCAAGCGCGGCCACGCGACGCTCGCGGTCGATCCGGCGTGGGGCGAATGGTGGGCGCGGCGCGCGGCGATCCGCGGCAACGCCGGCGCGCGCGCGGCGTTCGAGGGCGACCGTCTCGCGCACCCGGAGGCGATGCCCGAGCCGAGCGCCGGCAACGCCGCCTGGTGGCGCGACGGCGGATGGCACGAGCGCTCCCGCTTCCCCGGCGCGCCCGGGATGGGCGCGGGCGGCGCGATCGAGGCCTACGAAACGTCGCCGGACCTCGCGGAGAAGTGCGCGCCGTTCGGCCTGCGCGCGTTCTGGTTCCGCCGCGACCTGCCGCCCGCCGGGACGGCGATCGGCGACGACATCCGCAAGCTCAACGCGCGGGCGGCGGGCGCCGCCACGAACGAGAACCTCCACGCCAACAACGCGCTGCCCGACCGCCTGCCCTTCCTGCTCTTCCTCCCGCCGCCCGCGGCCTGCACGGACGCCGTGCCGCTCGTCGTCTACCTGCCGGGCAACGGCGAGCAGGGCACGGACCTCGCGAAGCAGTTCCGCCAGACCGCGTGCATCGGCAAGGTCTGCTCCGCGGCCTTTCAGGCGGCGCACCCCGCGGCGCTGCTCGTCCCGATGCCGCCGGACTGGGGCAACCACAACATCTCCGACGGCTGGCCGCGCGACCCCTTCGGCCCGCAGGCGGAGCTCTTCTCCGACCTCGTGCTCGCCGTCGCGCGCTCGTCGCAGGCGCTCGGCGGCCCGGCGATCGATCCGGCGCGCATCCACCTTACCGGCCTCGGCTCCGGCGCCGCGATCGGCGCCGGGATGGCGTTCGACCACCCGGGGCGGTTCGCGTCCGTCTCCGGCGCGTGGTTCTTCCCGTATTGCGAGCCGAACGGGCGCATCCCCGGCGCGTGGTGGATCGCACAGGAGGACAAGGGGCGCGACGAGGACGAGGCGCTCGCGTGGAAGGAGACCTTCGACCGGCGCTTCAAGCCCTTCTTCGACAAGGTCTCCGCGCTCGGCGGCGCGGCCGAATACCGCGAATACCCGCCGCTCCCCGGCGCGTGGTGGTGGGACCGGATGTGGCGCGACGACGACGCCTTCTGGGCGTGGATGCTGTCGCGGAGGAGCGACGGCGAGATCGATCCGTCCGACCCGGCGTCCGAACCGCGGTTCCTCTTCCGACACGCGGAGGGTGGTTCTCACGCGGAGAGCGCAGAGGGCGCAGAGTTTGATTCTCACGCAGAGAGCGCAGAGACCGCGGAGGCCGAATCGGGGGAGGCGGAGCCTCCTCCCGTCGCCGCCGGCGAGGCGCTCGTCGCGGCGATCGCGACGGACGGAACGGCGTGCTTCTTCGGCGCGGAAGCGGACGGCGCCTTCGCGCCGCCCGGCTTCCCCGTCGCCGTGCGGTTCCGGCCCGGCGAGGCGGGGAAGACCGCGCTCGCCCGCGCGAAGATGCTCGTCGTCGCGAAGAACGTCCGCACGGTCCCGGAAGGCGCGCTCGCGGGACTGCCGTCGCTCGAATGCGTCTTCCTGCGCAATACCGAATCGATCTCCCGCCGCGCGTTCGCGGACTGCCCGGCGCTCGCGAACGTCGTCGTCATCCCCGGCCCGAACGGCATTTCGATCGACGCCGGCGCGTTCGCGCGCGCGGACGGGTCGCGTCCGGTCGCGTGGACGGCGACCGACCGCGGCGACGCGCCGGACTCCCCCGAGCGCGCCGACGGGCCGTTCGCGCACGTCTTCGGCGTCGCGGCGCGGACGAAGGCGCCCCAGCACGCCGACTGGTACGCCGACTGGACGGAGGCCGCGACCGGGCCGCGCTTCGCCGGCGTCCGCGTCACGGACGGCTGCATCTGGCAGAGGCGCGGCGACGGCACCGCCCGCCTCCTCGCGACGGTGGACCCCGCCGCGCCGCCGCCGGCGGAGATCGGCGGCGCGCGCG
>CAMNDA010000024.1 GCA_946534745.1 uncultured Verrucomicrobiota bacterium
CGCGCCCGTCGTCGCCGCCGTCCTCCTGCTTGCGCTCTCCGCGGGGCAGGGGGCCGCGCTTCGCGCGGCGCGCCATGCCGCCGCGCCCGCCGAGGCGGCCGGGGAGACGGCCGGGGCGCCGCCGCTCGTGGCGTTCGCCACCGTCGCGCTCGGCGGCTTCCGCGGCATCCTCGCCGACGCCCTCTGGCTCCGCGCCGACCGCCTCCAGCAGGAGCGGCGCTTCGTGGAGCTGGTGCAGCTCTCCGACTGGATCACGCGGCTGGAGCCCGACAACGAGGACGTCTGGGCGTTCCACGCCTGGAACATGGCCTACAACGTCTCCTTCCTCCTGAGCCGCCCCGACGACCGCTGGCGCTGGGTCCAGGGCGGCCTCTCGCTGCTGCGGGACCGGGGGCTGCCCCTGAACCCCGGCTCCGCGCGCCTCAAGCGGGAGCTCGGGTGGATCTTCGAGCACAAGATCGGCATGGACGGCGATTCCGCCGGCCCGTTCTACCGGACGCAGTGGGCGCGGGAGGCCGGCGCCTACCTCGGCGAGGACGGCGCGCCGCCTGCGGAGGGCTCCATCGCCGCGGACGAGCTGCTCGCCACGCTCCGCATGGACCCCGCCTTCATGTCCGGCATCGAGGCGCGCTACGGGCGCATCGACTGGCGCGTCCCCGCCGCCTCCTCGCTCTACTGGGCGCAGCTCGCGCTGGACGAGGGCGCCGACGGGAAGGAGGAGCTGCCCTGCCGCCGCATGGTCTACCAGTCCCTCGTCGCGATGGCGCTCGGGGACGGGCGCCTGGAGGGCGATCCGGAGGAGGAGGGCTGGACCTTCCGCGCGCGTCCCGCGACGCACCTGATCGACGCGGCGCTCGCGTGCATGGAGGACACGATGGGCCGCACCGAGTTCTCCGGCGTCCGGCACGCCTACGCCGGGCTGCTGCTCGACGCCACGGCCGTCCGCCGGGCCGAGGGGCGCGAGGCCGAGGCGCGGGCGCACTACGCCCGCCTCGCCGCGTTCCTGCGCGAGAACGGCGTGAAGGACGGCATCCCCCCCTACGAGAAGCTCCCCCCGCCCGGCGATCCGGCGCTCGTGCCGCTGCTCGAGCGCGCCGGCGTCCTCTAGCCCTCCTCCCGATGATCGTCCGCACCTCCTTCCGCCGGGCCCTGCCCTCCGCGCCGCGCGCGCTCGCCCTCGCCTTCGCGGGGGCGATCGCCGTCGGCGCGCTGCTGCTCTCGCTGCCCGTGTCCAGCGCGGACGGCGCGTGGCACCCGGGCGCGGACCGGCTCTTCGTCGCCGCGTCGGCGGTCTGCGTCACCGGACTCGACCCGATCGGCGTCGGGGCCTCGCTCTCGGCCTTCGGGCTCGCGGTGCTGGCGGCGCTCGTGCAGCTCGGCGGGCTCGGCGTGATGACGGCGGGCACGTTCCTCTTCGTCGCGATCGGGCGCTCGCTCTCCGTCACGGAGGAGCGCTCCGTGTCCTCGTCCTTCGGGGAGGTGCGCCCGGCGGACACGCGCCGCATCCTGCTCGGGACCTTCGCCTTCACCTTCGCCTGGGAGGCCGCGGGCGCCGTCGCGATGGCGTGGCGCCTGCGCGCGGCCGACCCGGCGCTGCCCCTGGCGGCGGCCGCCGCGCGCGGATTCTTCTTCGCGGAGATGTCGTTCTGCAACGCCGGATTCTCGCTCCACGCGGACAGCTTCGCCCCGTACGTGCGCGACCCCGGGATGGTGCTCGGCTCCGTCCTGCTCTCGACGGCCGGCGGCCTCGGCTTCCTCGTCCACGCCAACCTCCTCTCCCTCCGCCCGTGGCGGCGCAACCGCGCCGCGCGCGGCCGCATGACGCTCCAGTCGCGCCTCGCGCTGGAGGGGATGCTCGCCTCCGTCGCGCTCGGCCTCGCCGTGTACCTCCCGCTGGAGGGCGCCGGCGCCTACGCGGCGCTCGACCGCGGCGACGCCCTCGGCGCCGCGCTCTTCCAGTGCCTTTCCGCGCGCGCGTCGGGCTTCTCGGCGGTCCCCGTCTCGTCGCTCGCCCCCGCGTCGCGGCTGTTCACGATGGTCGCGATGTTCGTGGGCGCGGCGCCGGGCTCGACGGGCGGCGGCGTCAAGACGACGACCGTCGCGGTGCTCCTCGCCACGGTGGCGGCGATGTTCGGGCGCCGCGAGGCGCCGGAGCTGCACGGCCGCTCGCTGCCGCGCCGCGCCGTGAACGACGCGATCGCGCTGCTCGCGATCAGCCTCGCGGCCGTGGCGGCGACCGCCTTCCTGCTCCTGCTGCTGGAGCCTCCGCGCGCCGGGCGCGCCGGCGCGCTCGTCTTCGAGGCCGTGTCCGCCTTCGCCAACAACGGCGCCGAGGTCGAGGGGACGACGGCCGCGCTGGCGACGCCCTCCAAGATCCTTCTCGTGCTCGTGATGTTCGCCGGCCGCGTCGGCCCCGCGACGCTCGGGCTCACCCTGTTCCGCCCCCATGTCGAGGACCGCACGAAGCGGCTCCCGGAGGAGAACGTCGTCATCGGATAGCCCCCATGAAAAAGATCAAGGTAGGCATCGTCGGAGGAGGCCGCTTCGGCCTCACGCTCGCGGAATCCCTCGCCGCCAACGGCGTGGACGTCACGCTCGTCGACCGCGACTGGAACGTCGTGCAGTCGCTCGCGGAATCCCCCATCCGCGCGATCCAGGGCGACGCGACGAACCCCGCCGTCCTGCGCGACGCGGGGTTCGCGGACTGCACCATCGCGGTCGTCGCCATCGGCGCCTCGCTCGAGGCGTCGACGCTGGTGACGATCCACTGCAAGGACCTCAAGATCCCGCGCGTGATCTCGAAGGCCTCCTCCGAGGTCCACGGGCGCGTGCTGGAGCGCATCGGCGCGGACAACGTGGTCTACCCCGACCGCGACCGCGCGTTCCGCCTGGCCGAGTCGATCCTGCACCGCAACCCGATCGACTTCTTCTCGATCGCCGACGGCTACGCCATCGCGGAGATTTCCGTGCCCTCGTCCCTTGCCGGACGCTCGCTGATCGATGCCGGCGTCCGCCAGGCGCTGGGCATCACGGTGCTGGCGATCCGCCGCGTCGCGGGCGACCGCGCCCGCCCGCGCGAGACGATCGTCGCGACCGGGCGCGAGGTGCTGCAGGCGGACGACCGGCTCGTCGTCTTCGGCCCCGAACAGTCGCTCGACGAGCTTTCCGACTAGCCATGCGCTAGACCGCGGCGGGGAGATGTGCTATGCTTTTCCCCCGTACCTCCCGCCCCCCTTTCTCCCCGCCGTGAGCTTCCTGCGCCCGTCGTTCAAGAACAAGTTCCTCCGCAAGGCCTGCACCGTCGTCGCGACGGGCTTCGGCCTCGGCTTCTCCCCCGTCGCCCCCGGCACCGTCGGCTCGCTGCTCGGCTGCCTGATCGTCTGGGGGTTCACCGCCGCGGAGCTGCCCGTCTGGGCGCAGGTCGCCGCCTGCGCGGCGATGGCGCTGCTGTGCATCCCGATCGCGTCGGTCGCCGAGGCCGACCTCGGGTTCCGGAAGGATCCCGGCCAGATCGTCTGCGACGAGTACCTCACCTTCCCGATCTGCATGATCGGCCTGCTCGGCGAGTGGCGGGAGCACGTCTGGCTCATGCCGCTTTGCTTCCTCGTCGCCCGCGCGCTCGACATCTGGAAGCCGCAGCCCGCCCGCCGCCTCCAGATCCTCCCCGCCGGCCTCGGCATCACGATCGACGACTTCGTCACCTCCTGCGAGGCGCTCGCCGTCGACTGGGGCCTCTTCCTCCTCCTCACGAAGTACGCCGGAATCTAGGCCGGCCTCCCCGTCACCCGTCACTCGTCGCTCCGATGGCCCGCATCGACTGGAACCTCCGCTCACGCGCACGCGCCTGCATGAAGTGCGCGCGGCCCTTCGCCGAGAAGGAGACCGTGCGCTCCGGCGTCGTGCCGTTCGAGTCGCCGCTCGTC
>CAMNDA010000025.1 GCA_946534745.1 uncultured Verrucomicrobiota bacterium
CCCGCCGCGCCCGCGGGGCTCGCAGCGCGGCGACGAGGCGCGCCGCCAGGTCGTTCAGGACCGCGCTTCCGAGCAGGACCGCGAGCCCCTTCGAGTCGCCGAGGAAGCAGAAGAGCGCGCCCAGCAGGACGAGCAGGAGGTTCGCCGGCCATGCGGACGGCTCCGCGCCGCCGCCGCGCCGCAGCGCCGCCGCCGAGGAGAGGGCCTGCAGCGCCGCGTGCGCGAGGACCGCGGCGGGGAGGAAGACCGTGAGGAAGAGCGGCGTGCCGAAGAGCATGGCGGGGCGGGCGCTAGCCGGCGGGCGGGGCGCCGGGCTCGACGCAGACGCGGCGGAAGACCTCCGCGCAGCGGCCGCAATGCGTGCAGTCGCCGGCGCAGAGCCCGCCGATGCCGCTCGTCGCCCAGTCCGCCGGGAAGCGCCTGTTGTCCACGATCCGCGGCGCGAAGGCGGCGGAATGGTCCGGGTCCATGAGCGAGACGAGGTTGCCGTCGAAGGAATACTCCGCGTAGGCGCGCAGCGTCTCGACCGGATGCGGGTGGCGGCGGACCGCGACCTTGAAGAGCGAGATGCCGGCCTCCTCCCAGAGCGGGACGTCCTCCGGGCGGATCCAGGTCGCGCGCAGGAAGTCCTCGAGCGCGTCGCCGCCCCGGGCGTAGTGCGTCTTGCAGCGGAAGAACGAGAAGTCGAACGCCTTCGCCGTCTCGACGTCCTTCGGCCGGCGGCCGTCGCCGTGGCCGTGGAGGTTGTCGTGGAACGTCTGGAACGGGCACTCGCGCAGGCAGCCGCTGTTCACCTGCATGCCGACGACCTTGCCGCGCTCGCGCGCCCATTCGGCGGCGCGGCGCGCGTAGCGCAGGTCGCGCTGGCGCTCGCGCGAGAGGTAGAACTCGTCGAAGAGGTCGGACGCGTAGTCGAAGCCGATCGTGCCGTGCATCCGCATGTTCACGGACGCGCGGACGCGCACGCCGGGGAAGCGGACCCGGAGGACGCGCGCGACGAACGGCGAGGTCGTGGTGACGACGTCCGGGAAGAGCCCCTCGGCGTCCATCTCGCGCAGGACCTTCGAGACGAAGTCCGCCAGCTCGGGGCTGATCGCCTCGTCGCCGTAGCAGTTCGCGTTGAAGAGCGTGTCGAGCCGCAGGCCGTTCTCGCGCGCCCACCGCAGGTCGCCGAGCAGCCGCTCGCGCACCTCGGGCGTGAACGTCGGCGCGGGGCGGCACGAGAGCACGCCGGGCCAGGCGAAGAAGACCTCGGCGATGCGGGGCAGGAAGGGCGCGCACGCCTCGCGGAACGGGGCGTTGTAGAAGTGGCCGACGGCCAGGTTCTTGCGGGGGGCGGGCATGGTGTGTCGCGGAACGGAATCCATCATACACCAGAAACGCGCGAAAGTCACGCGGGGTTCGCGCGCGTTTGCCGGGCCGGGCCATTTCCGGTAGACTGCGCGGGCATGGGAGGACGAACGCCGAGGATTCCGTGGAACGCGCTCCTCGCCTGGTACCGCGCGAACAAACGCGAGATGCCGTGGCGGGGTTCGCGCGACCCCTACGCGGTCTGGCTGAGCGAGACGATGCTCCAGCAGACGCGCATCGAGACGGTCCGCGGCTACTTCGCGCGCTTCCTTGCGCGCTTCCCCGACGTCCGCGCGCTCGCCGCCGCGCCGCTTCCCGCGGTGCTCAAGCTCTGGGAGGGCCTCGGCTACTACTCGCGAGCCCGCAATCTCCACGCCGCCGCGAGGCGCGTGGCGGAGGCCGGCGCGTTCCCGCGCGACGCGGCGGGGTGGGCGGAGCTGCCCGGCGTCGGCCCCTACACCGCGGCGGCGGTCGCGAGCATCTGCTTCGGCGAGCCGGTGCCGGTCGTGGACGGCAACGTCGCGCGCGTCCTCGCGCGCCTCGGCGCGGAGCCGCTCGATCCGCGCGACCCGAAGGTCCGCGCCGCGCTCGCCGCGCGGCTGCGTCCGGCGGTCGCGGCGTCCGGCGCGCCGGGCGACTTCAACCAGGCCGTGATGGAGCTCGGGGAGACGCTCTGCACGCCGAAGTCCCCGCGCTGCGCGGCGTGCCCGCTGCGCGGCGCGTGCCGGGCCGCCGCGGAGGGCGAGCCGGAGCGGTATCCCGCGCGCCGCGCGCCGCGCGCGGTCCCCGTGCGGCGGTTCGCGGCGTTCGTCGTGCGCGCGCCCGACGGGCGCGTGCTGCTCGACAGGCGACCGGAGGACGGCCTGCTTGGCGGGCTGCGCGAGCTGCCGATGGCGCCGGTGGCGCGCCGGCCCCGCGAGGCGGGCGCGCGGCGCGCGCTCGCGGCGGCCGGGCTGCGCGCGGAGGCGCTGCGCGAGCTCGGCGCGGTGGCGCACGCCTTCACGCACTTCCGGCAGGAGCTCTACGTGTGGGAGGCCGTCGGCGGCGAGCCGGCGGCGCCGCGCGAAGGGCGCGGGTTCGCGCGTCCGGGGCGCGTCGCCGTCGCGACGGCGACGCGCCGCGCGCTGGCGCTGGCGTCGGCGCGGAAGGCGCGCTAGGGCTCGTCCGCGAGCGCGGCGCGGAGCTCGTCCGCCGCGCGGCGGAGAAGGTCCGCGGGGTTCCACTCGACTTCGATCCGCAGCCAGTGCAGGGCGGGGTCCGCGGGGTCGGCGAGCAGCGGCGTGCGGAGGAGTCCGTCGCGCCGCATCCGGACGGTCGCGATGCGGAGCTCGCGCCCTTCGCCGTCGGTCTCCTCCGCGAGTCCGCCTTCCTGTCCGTCGAACCACGGGGCGTCCGGGGACGGCGGGGGGAAGGCGGAGTCGAGCAGCACCTCGACGCGGTAGCGGCCCGCGGGGAGGAAGACGGGCAGCGCGCCGGCCGCGGGGCACGGTCCGTCGGGGATCCGGATGCGCGCGAAGTCGCGGAGGACCCGCATCGGGACGCCGCGGACGGACGGCTCCGCGTCCTCACCGGCCGCCGCGTCGTACGCCGCCAGCGCGGCGCGCGCGGCGTCGGTCTCGGAGGCGGTGGCCGGTTCGCCGGCGGCCCGCGCCGCGAGGTAGGCCTC
>CAMNDA010000026.1 GCA_946534745.1 uncultured Verrucomicrobiota bacterium
CCGGCCTGGGCGGCCGCGACGGCCTCCGCGAATGTCGCGTAGTAGGCGACGTCGTTCGTCGACGAGCCGTTGTCCGCGACCGTGAAGACCGTGGCCTTGGCGGCGACGGAGGAGAACTGCGCCGTGTAGGTGACGTTGCCCGTGACGGCAGGGAGATTGGCGACGGCGGTCGCCGTGGAGACCTCGCCACCGGTCCAACCGACGAAGGTGTAGACGCCGCCGGCGTCCGCCGCCTTCACGGGCGCCGCGCCGTCGAAGGACGGGGCGGTGCCGTGGACGACGTTCTCGTCGGTCTCGACGGTCTTGCCCTCGACGACCCAGAGGACGGTGTACGCCTGCTTGAGCGTGCTTGTGCCGTCGCCGTTCGAGACCCAGGCATAGCCATCGGGAGCGTCTTGATCGAACGTATCCTTCTGAGTGACGGTGGCCTTGTCGGCGCCCTGCTCCATCACGAGGTCTCCGGAGAGGGTTCCGGACTCGAGCGTCAGCACCGAAGGCGTCGTGCCCGACTGGCCGTACCAGGAGACCTCGACGTCACCGACGATTTCGCTCTCGCCCGTGACCGTAACGACGTTGGAGGCATAGCCGCCCCAGCCGGAACAGACGTCGAAGGCGATTCCACCGTCCTTGGCGACGATCTTGCTGTCCTTGATGGTCGTCTTCCCGTTGTTCGTCGAAAGGACGTAGCCAACGTTGTTCTCGCCCTGCGTGGCGTCGAGCGTCATGCCGTCGAGCGTCAGGTCGGCGTAGTTCTGGATCAGCATCTGCGCGTTCGCGTTGTCGGCCACGATGGCACCGTCCTTGAACGTGATCTTGTTGTCCTTCAGGAGCTGGAAGGCCTGGGTCTCCGTACCGGTCGAACCGGCGAGCGTCTCGCCGTTCACCGTGTAGGTGTGGTTGGCGAAGTCGACCGTGAGCCCCGTCGTGAACTTGCCCTGCGGAACCTTGATGCCGTTGCCGGCGCAGTCCGCGAGCAGCGTGATCGTGTCGCCGTCCTCGGCGTCCGCGAAGGCGGCCTCGAGGGAACCATAGCCGATGCCGCCGATTTCGGCGACCGCATTGCCGATCGTCCAGACATCACCATTCTTGACCGCGGCCGAGCCCTGAACGATGGCTTCGAGATCGGGCTTAACAGCGAACGTGCCACCACTGATGAAGCCCGTCTGCGTCCCCCAAGTTCCAACGCCGCCGAGGAACGTCCCGTCGGTGATTGCGATGCTGTCGGACATAGCGCTACCGAAACCGACATATCCGTCGAACGTGCCGCCCGAGATGCTGACGGAACTGTTGCCCTTTCCACCGCCGTAGACCGCATACTGGCCCGCGATGGTGCCTCCGGAAATGGTGATGTCGGCATCGTCTCCATTCTGAACCTGGATTCCCATATAGGAACAATCGTCGTCACTGGTGTAGTGGCCGATGGTTCCGTCGGTCACGGCAAGAGAACCGCCGTTGTTGTAGAACAGGCGAATCGCGGACGCTTTCTTTGCATCGATCGTGCCGCCATTGATCGTGACCTTTCCAGCGGAATAGTTGTCGATCGCATAGGTCGCGCTGCCCTCGCCGGCATTGTAGAGCTTGCCGCCGTTGACGACCAGCGTTCCCTCGTTGCGAATCAAGTTGGATGCATACCCTCCCGGATTCGCATCGGAATAGATCCATGGCGCGGTCGGGGTGAGCGTCAATTGTCCGGAACCGTCCGAACCATCCGTGATCGTGAGCGTCCCCTTGTTGGTGATCAGCGCGTAGGTCGACGTCGATGCGGTCGTCGCGCTCACCGTCTTTCCATTGAGGTCGAGGATGACGTTCTGCCCGACCTCGATGGTGCTAGTTGCCGTCTCTTCGGAGTTCGCCAGCATCTGGATCGTCGTCTCCGTCCCGTCGGTCGGGACCGCGGCGATGGCGTCGGCGAGGGAGGCGTAGACGGAATTGGTCGTGACGGTTCCGTCCTGGGCGACGGAGATGATCGCGGCCTTGGCGGGGACGCCCGCATCGTAGACGGCCATGTAGGTGGCGGCGCCGGTGACGGAGACGATCTCGGCGTTCCAGCGCTGGAACGTGTAGATCGTGCCGTTCTCGACGTAGCTCGCCGGAACGGTCGGGGCCGTCGGCGTCTGGCCGTATTCGTAGGAGGTCGTGCTGGAGTCTCCGTGCCACGAGAAGGTCACGTCGTAGGAGTTCACCGACTCGGTGAAGGCGGCCGTATAGGTCGCGCCGCCGGCGACGACGGCCGGAAGGGCGACGCCCGGGGCATACGAGGTTCCGCCGGCGGTCCAGCCGGCGAACATATAGGTGAACTGCGCGGTGGCAGTCTTGTTGGTGCCTTCGGCCGTTCCGGCATAGACAGGAACGGCGCCGATGGAGAGGGTCTGGCGATCGATCTCGGTCTCGCCATCGTCCGCGAGCCAGATGATGGTCGCCTCGGAGTCGACAAGGTCGTAGGTCACTACGCCATCGGCGTCGGGTTCGGAGGCGCGGACCATCTTGCCGGAAACCGAGGTGGCGACCGTCAGGCCCTTGAAGGTTCCGGCCTTGACTTTGACGGACTGGCCGCTGGCGAGGTCGATTTCGACACCGGGATCGAGGTTCGCGAGAATCTGGAGGGTCTCGGTACCGTCCTTGGCAACGGCGGACGCGCCAGCCGAGGCGTCGGCATAGGGCACGTCGCCGACGGCGGCCTCGAAGGGCACGTCGTATTCGGCGACGACGGGAGCCTTCACGCCGTCGGCGTTGGCGAAGCCGATGCCGTTGATCTGCTTGGCCTCGTTGGCCTCGAACGCCTTCATCGGTATCGCGTACGCGGGCGCGCCCGCGTCATCCTTGTAGAGCGCGATGCCGTCGACATAGTAGCGGGCGGTGCCGTCCTCGACGTCGAGGACGATCAGCAGGTCGACCGTCGTGTTGGCGGCGGGCGCGACGCCAAGGAGCTTGTCCCAGGTCGAGCCGTTGAAGGCGTAGAAGGCGGGGGCCGTGTCGCCGTTGTTCGCGATCTGGGCGACCGCGAATCCAGTGCGGGCCGAGCCGACGCCCTGGGCGTCGGGCAGCTCCTCCATCGCGCCCTCGGGGATCTCGAGGCAGGTCTGGATGCGGACCATCTGGCCGGCGGCGGACGGATCGTCGCTCATGTCGACGCCCTTCATCCCCTCGACGAGGCCCGTGACATCCACAAGGTCGGCCTTCTCCTCGCTGAACCACAGCTTCTCGCCCTTCGCGTAGAAGCGGCCGGGCAGATTCGCGGCGCCGGTCGCGGAGAGCGTCCAGTCGACGGCCTCGTTCCAGGGCAGGGACGTGAAGGTGGCGGTCGCGCCGGAGACCGAGACCGAGACGCCGGTTGTGCCGGAGTCGCCGATCACCGTCGTGCCCTCGGGCGTGACGGCGGCCTTGACCTGGGCGCCGGCCGTGCCGCTCGCGAGGACGGTCGAGGAGATCGTCGGCCTGGCGAGGGAGAGTTTGGCGGCGACAATCTCGTGGGCGGTGTAGGTGGCGGTGTAGGTCTGGTCGCCGGTGACGGACGAAACCTCCGGATCCCAGCCGGCGAACGTGTAGGTGTTCTGGTTGTCATCGGCCTTCGTCGGATCGGCTGGCTTCACGATGTCCGCCGCCGCCGTCCCGTAGTCGTACTGCGCCGAAGAGATTTCCGTGTGGTCTTCGTCCTCGAACGTGACCGTATACTTGCGGGTGGATGCGGTGTACGTCGCCGTGTAGGTGGCATCGCCCGTAACCTCCGCAACCGCCGGCGACCAGCCGCCGAACATAAAGGTCTGCGAGGTCGAAGGGGCCTTCGTCGGA
>CAMNDA010000027.1 GCA_946534745.1 uncultured Verrucomicrobiota bacterium
GAAAAAAAAAAAGTGGGGAATGTCCGGCGGGACGCGGAGTTGCGCGCGGGGCGGGCTTGGGGTATAATGCCGGCAATTCCGGTACAGCCGGAGGATCCGGCTTAACCCACAAACGAACCGAGACATGAAGCACATCCGTCCGTTCCGTCTTGTCGCCGCGCTCGCGGCGCTCCTCCTCTTCGCCCCGTCCGGCGCGCAGGCCGCGCCCGTCTCCCCCGAAGACGCCCTCGCCGTCGCGAAAGGCTACCGGGCCTACACGGGCGGCGAGATCCTCGACGGCGAGCTCGGCGTCGCCATCGACGAGGAGCCGACCGTGGTCAAGGGCGAATACCGCGGAGAGGAGATCGTGTTGGCCTACCTGTTCGCCTACCGCCCGCAGGGCTGGATTCTCGTCTCGGCCGACGACCGCACGGAGCCGGTCGTCGCCTTCGCCGCCGAGGGCGCGCCGGACCTCGACGCGAACGCGAACGCCCGGTCGTTCGTCACCTCGCTCCTCCTCGACGAGTACGCCGCGATGGAGGCGGCCGAGGCGGTCCCGACGGCGGACGCGGACGGCGGGGCGGGTCCCGCGCCGGCCGCGGCGGAGGTGGCCGAAGCCTCCGCGCAGAGCGCCGCCCGCCGCGCGAAATACGCCGCCGCGGCCCCGGCGTTCGACTGTCCGCTCCCGACGGCCGCCCAGGAGCTCCAGAGCGTCAGCGACCCCCGCGTCGACAAGCTCCTCAAGACCACGTGGGGCCAGGGCGACACCTATTACGTCCCCGTCTCGGGAGCGCCCGTCGGTTGCGTCCAGACGGCCGAAGCGCAGGTCCTCTACTACCACCGCTGGCCGCAGTCCGGCATCGGGAAGCTCACGGGCTATCCGTCCGGACAGGGGGTCAATCCGCCCCTGACGACCCGCGGCGGCGACGGCGAGGGCGGCCCCTACGACTGGAACGCGATGGGCAAGTCGGACAACGACGGCTACATGGCCCGCAGCGCCCTCATGTACGACCTCGGCGTCATCAACGGCGTCAACTGGAAGTCGGGCGGTTCCGGCGCCAACCTGAACATCAGCCGCCTGAAGAGCGACCTCGGGTACGCCAGCGCCTTCGAGTGCTACGGGACCTCCGGCTACTACTCGACCAACCAGACGGACGTGCAGCGCTGCAACATGACGAACGCGCTCTGCTGCAACCTCGACGCGGGCTTCCCCTGTCCGAACGCGGGCGGCGGCGTCGGCGGCAGCGGCAGCGGGCACCAGACCGTCGTCGACGGCTACGGGTTCCAGGACGGGCTTCTCTACTTCCACGTCAACATGGGGTGGGGCGGGAGCTGGGACGCCTACTTCATCGCCCCCCGCTTCGATTCCTACGCGCTCTACGAAATCGACTACAACGTCTTTCCGAAGACCACGGGCGAAATCATATCCGGTCGCGTCACGGACGCGGGCGGCAAGGGCATGCAGGGCGTCACGGTGACGGTCACGGACTCCTCGGGCGGCGTGAAGACGGCCACGACGAACGCCCGCGGCATCTGGTACGTGATCGTCCCCTCCGCCACGACGCACACCGTCGTGGCGAGCCGCAGCGGCTATACGTCGAAGACGCGCACGGTCACCGTGGGCACGTCCTCCTACACGCCGGGCAACCGCTGGGGCGTCGACTTCACGCTGCTGCCGGCCGGGAAGGCAGTCATCACCGGCACGGTCCGGAACCGCGACGGCATCGCGTTCGGCGGCCTCACGGTCGTGACGGGCGACGGCTCGGCCTCGGCCGTCACCGACGCCGACGGCTTCTACGGCATTCCCGTCGCCGGCGGGTGGAGCGGGATCGTGAAGCTGGCCGGGAACCAGGGGCTCCTCGGCTCCGAGCCGGCCTCCTACTCGTTCTCGTCGGTCGTCGCCGGCGACATTCTCTCCGGGCGAGACTTCGTCGTGGACAGCGTCCTCTTCGTCGACTGCGACGCCACGGGCAACGGCAACGGGACGAGCTGGGAGAACGCCTACACGGACCTGCAGGCCGCGCTCCTGGCGGCCGGGGCGGGAACCGAGATCTGGGTCGCCGAGGGCACCTACAAGCCCACGTCCGGAACGGACCGCACGGCCACGTTCTCGCTCCCCGACGGCGTCGTGATCTACGGCGGCTTCTCCGGCGTCGAGACGGCGCGCGACCAGCGCAACTGGGTCCAGCACATGACGCGGATCTCGGGCGACATCGGCGTCGTCGGCACGGCCACGGACAACGTGAAGCAGCTGATCACGGCGGCCGGCGCGGGGCGCGTGGACGGCTTCGTGATCTCGGACGCCTACCGCGAGAACGGCAGCGGCAGCCTCGTCGAAGGCGTGAACATCCAGCGGAAGAACTACGGCTCGGGCGTCCGCGACCTCGTCTTCGAGCACTGCCTCGTCCGCGACAACGCGTGCTACTACTACATGGTCGAGGGCGGCATGTCCTTCCGCAACTGCATCTTCTACAACAACCGTTCCCTCTACCTCTCTTCCGGGAAGCCGTACTACGAAATGGCCCGCGACTGCGAGTTCCAGCTCTGCACCTTCGTCGGCAACGCGTTCCAGAGCCCCACGTACTCCAACGGCTCCATCGAGAACTGCTACCTGCAGGGGAACTCCTGGACGGCGTCGACGATGTCCTACTCCACCGTCCGGAACTGCATCTTCGACGCCTCCCTGACGGTTCAGAACGGTACGAACGTCCGATCCCTCGACGAATCCTGGACGGCCGGCCCCTACACGGCCCCGGTCCTCCCGCCCGCGAACTCCGCCGCCAAGAACTACGGCGCCGCCCCGTCGTGGGCGAGCGCCTCGACGTTCGACTTCCTCGGCAACCCGCGCGTCGTCGGCTCCGCCGTCGACTGCGGCGCGATCGAGATCCAGGCCAGTCCCGCCGCGGCGCTCGCGGCCGCGGCCCTCGACGTCGAGTACACGACCGCGACGCTGCAGGCGAACGTCTTCTCCCTCGGAAGCGCCTCCTCCGCGACGCTGACGGTCGAATACGGGACGAGCCCGTCCCTCTCCGGCGCGACGGCTCTCACCGCGTCCGTCTCGGGGCCCTCCTCGAAGTCCTTCCCGCTGACCGGCCTCGCCTTCGGCACGACCTACTACTACCGCGCGAAGCTCTCCGGCGGCGCCACGGCGTCCACGGAGATCCTGACGTTCCGCACCAAGGCCATGACCGCGCCGACCGTCGCGCTCGGCGCCGTGGGCGACCCCTCGACCTCCTCCGTCTCCGTCGGCTGGTCCCTCTCGGCCCTCGGGACCGGCGCCTCGAAGGCGACGGTCTACGTCGACTACTCGACCTCCGAGACGTTCGCGACGGTCCAGTCCGTCACGGCGAAGACCGACGCCACGGGCGCCGCCTCCGGCACCGTCGCGCTCTCCGGGCTCTCCGCGGGCACGACCTACTACGTCCGCGTCCGCGGCGTGAACGACGCCCCGCTCGCCGGCTACTCCGCCACGGCCGAGATCACGACGCTCGACCCGGCCTCTCCGGACTTCACGTTCTCCGTCGCGCCGGGGGCGGCCTGCACGCGCGGCGTCGCCACCATCGACGTCTCGACCTTCGGCACCGGCGCCTCGAGCGGCGTCGCGAGCGTCGACGTGTCCATCTGGGCCGACTTCCGCGAGTTCCAGCGCTTCACCGCGGACGTCGCGGCGACCGGCGAGACGCCGGTCGAGCTCACGCGCCTCTCCGCGTCGACGACGTACTACGTCCGCGTCGCGCTCGCGAACAACAGGGGCAAGACGGTCGCCCGCTCGCCGCAGAGCTTCAAGACCCGGGCTCCGGGCTACGTATCCCCCGGTCTCATGCAGGTCCGCTATGGCTGCACCGGCAGCTCCTACCCGGACTTCACGGTCACCGTCGAGAACAACGCGTCGACCTACGACGTCGAGCGCGCGCCCGGGCCGTTCATGGCGGACATCTACGGCAACGCCGGCGTGAAGGGCGAGAACCCCTACACCGGCACGCAGTGGGACTGGCAGAACAACACGACCTACTACTACGAGGGCGAGATGTTCTTCAAGGGCGGCGTGACCTACAACTTCTTCCACTGCATCGACGACGGCGCCGCGATCGAGCTCGACGGCGAGTGGCTCACGCGCATGTCCGCCGGCAACGTCTCCGGCTACAACGCCGGCGTCCAGAAGGCGTCCAAGACCTACACTGCCGACGGCTGGCACGCGATCCGCATCTGGGTCTACGACTGGACCGGCGGCAAGGGCTACGTCTCCGGCAAGATCGGCTTCAGCGGCATCGGCATCGGCTGGAACACCAACGGCTGCACGTCCGTGGACGCCTCTCACCAGGACAGCTGGTTCACGCTGCGCGACCCCGGCGACGCGTCGCTGCTGCGCGTCCTCTCCGCCGACTCGCTGCCGTCGTTCGTCGAGCTGCACGACGACCTCGTGATCGCCGGCACCACGCTCACCGGCTCGCTCCGCACCGACGGCGTGGAGGACGGCTGCACGGTGACGCTCTACGCCGGCCACGACAACGCCGGCTCGAACACCGTCGGCTGGGCGCAGACCCTCGACGTCGGGACCGTCCCGAGCGAGGACTACGACCTCTCGTTCCAGTGGGACGACTTCTGCTCCGCCGACGACCTCACCGGCTGGTACGTCATCGCGCGCATGACGAACCCCTCCGGCACCTACGAGGGCTGGTCGGTCGTCCGCGAGCCCGTCGCCGGCAACGTCTTCTATGTCGCGATCAGGGAGGGCGAATCGGCTCTCACGTCCGTCAAGGCCACGCCGCGCGTCGCGGGCTTCGGCGACGGCGCGAAGTCCGCCACGGTCTGCCTCGAGTACTCCACGGACGCGAGCTTCGCCTCCGCGCAGTCCACCGCGAACGTCACCGCGACGAGCACCAACTGGCTCTCCGAGGTGACGATCTCCGGCCTCTCGCCCAACACGCTCTACTACGTCCGCGCGAAGGGCGTGAAGGGCTCGCAGACCGTCTACTCCCGCGCGGCCCAGCTCTCCACGCTCGACTACGGCACGCCCGTCGGGACCGTTTCGGTCGGCACTACGACGCTCACGACGATCCCCGTCTCGTGGTCCGTCACGGACCTCGGCCTCGGCAACACGGCGGCCGACGTCTACCTCGACTACGGCACCTCGACCGCCTACGGCTCCTCCGTCAAGATCGCGTCGGTGACATCCGCGCAGCTCCCGAAGAGCGGCACCTACACGCTCTCGGACCTGCCGGGCGAGACGACCTACCACTTCCGCCTGCGCATCGTCGCGTCGCCCTCCGGCAAGACCGGGACGAGCGCCGACGCCGCCGGCCAGACGAAGCCCGTCGGCAACCCCGTCGTCTCCGCGACGCTCGGCGCCGTGGCGCAGTACTCGGCGGCGTTCTCCTACAATCTCTCCTCCTTCGGCGAGGGCGCCGTCTCGGCGACGCTCTACTACGATGTTTCAACCTCGTCGTCCTTCCCGTCCGGCTCCACGGCCACGACGACGATCGCCTCCGGCGTCACATCGGTCCCGAAGACCGGCGCCGCGACCGCGACCGGGCTCTCCGCCGAGACGACCTACTACTTGCGCGTGCGCGCCGTGAACCACGCCGGCAAGACCGGAACGTCCGCGACGCTCACGGTGAACACCACCGCCGTCGGCAACCCCGTGGTCTCGGTCGCCATGGCGGACGTCCTGCAGCGCGCCGCCACCGCGTCGATCTCGATCGCGACGCTCGGCGAGGCCGCCCGGAGCGCGACCGTGACGCTCGAGTACGGCACCACGACGTCCTA
>CAMNDA010000028.1 GCA_946534745.1 uncultured Verrucomicrobiota bacterium
CTGCGCCGACCTCGCCGCGCGCGCCGCCGATCCGGCGGGCGGACTTCGCCACGTGATCGCCGCGAACGAGGGCGGTGCCGTCGCCCTCGCCGCCGGACACTTCCTCGCGACGGGCCGTCCCGGTCTCGTCTACCTCCAGAACTCCGGCGAGGGCAACGCCGTCAACCCGCTCCTCTCCCTCGCCGACCCCGCCGTCTACGGCATCCCGATGGTCCTCCTCGTCGGCTGGCGCGGCGAGCCCGGCGTTCCCGACGAGCCCCAGCACAAGGCGCAGGGCGAATGCACGCTCACGCTGCTCGACGCTCTCCGTGTCCCGAACGAAATTCTCCCCTCCGAGCCGGCTGGCGCAACCGCAGCCCTCGAACGCGTGGTCGCGCTCGCCCTCCGCGAATCGCGTCCCGTCGCCCTCGTCGTCCGCAAGGGGACCTTCGCCCCGGGCGCGAAGGCGCCCGTCCGCCCCGACCTCTCGGACCTGTCGCGCGAGGACGCCCTCCGCGCCCTTCTCGCCGCGCTCCCGCCCCGTGCGTTCGTCGTCGGCTCCACGGGGATGATCTCGCGCGAGATCTTTGAGCTGCGCGAACACGCCGGCGAGCCTCACGACCGCGACTTCCTCACCGTCGGCTCGATGGGGCACGCCTCGCAGATCGCCCTCGGCGTCCACCTCGCGCGCCCGGACCTCCCCGTCGTCGCTGTCGAGGGCGACGGCGCCGCGCTGATGCACCTCGGCGCCCTCGCCATCGTCGGCCGGCGCGCCGACGGACGCTTCCTCCACGTCGTCCTCAACAACGCCGCCCACGACTCCGTCGGCGGCCAGCCCACCGTCGCCGACGCCGTCGACCTGCCCGCCGTCGCCCGCGCCTGCGGCTATGACGTTCTTCCGTCCGCCTCGACCCTCGAGGGCATCGCCGCCGCCCTTGCCGACAGTCCCTTCGAAGGGCCTCGTCCGTCCTTCCTCGAAATCCGCGTCCGCAAGGGCGCCCGCAAGGACCTCGGCCGCCCGACCGTCGCGCCGGCCGCTTCGAAAACCGCCTTCATGGCCGCCCTCCGCGCCGAACGATGATCCCCGAACCGATCCTCGGACTCGCCGAAGCCCGGCGCGAACTCGCGGACTTCCTCCGCGGGGCGGACGCGCTGCTCGTGACCGGCGCCCGCTCGTTCTCCGCCTGCGGCGCCCGCGACGCGCTCGCGGAGTCGCTCCGCGTGGCCGCCCGTCTTCGCACCGCGACCCATGCGGGCGACCTGCTTTCGCTTGAAGAGCTCGACGCGACCTTCGCCCGGCTGCGTGACGCCGAGCCCGAGCGGATCGTCGCCGTCGGCGGCGGCGCGATCCTCGACACCGCCAAGATCCTCGCGCTCGCCTTTGCGACCGGACGCACCCCCGGCGAACTCGCCGCCGGCGTGCCGGCGGACATCGCCCCGCCGCCCGTCTTCGCCTTCCCCACCACAGCCGGAAGCGGCGCCGAGGCGACCCACTTCGCCGTCGCCTACAAGAATCGCGTCAAGAAATCCATCGGCCATCTCCGCGTCCGACCGGCGCGCGTTGCCCTCGTTCCCGAATTCACCTATTCGCTCTCGCCCTACCAGACCGCCTGCACAGGATTCGACGCCGTCTCGCAGGCCATCGAATCCCTCTGGGCCAAGGGCGCGACCGACGAATCGCGCGCCTTCGCCCGCCGCGCGATCGACCTGCTCGGCCGTCTCGACAAGGCCGTCACCGACCCGGACCCCGCCACGCGGGAAGCGATGCAGCTCGGCGCCTACTGGTCCGGCCGCGCCATCGACATCTCGAAGACGACGGCTGCGCACGCGCTCTCCTACCTGCTCACCGCGCGCCACGGCGTCCCGCACGGCCACGCCGTCGCGATGGTCTTCCCCTACGTCGCTGCGTGCAACCTCGCGCACCTGCGCGACCCGGAACTTGTGCGCCTCTGCGAGCGCTTCGACCCGCGCCGGATTCCCGGACTCGTCCCGCTTCCCGACTTCTGCCACTCCCGCGGCCTAGACTTCACCGTCCTCGCCGCCGACCTCCTCGTCTCCGTCGACCCCGCCCGCCTCGCGAACAACCCGGTGCCGCTGCCGCAGGACCTGTTCGACTAACACAACACAAACTCATCCATAAAGACAAAAGATGAAAACTCCTCTACGCATTCGGGAACGTCTCCAGATTTTACGCGACCATTGGTACAGCCATATTCCATTCAATGACAAGTTTGAGCAGATTGACGGCAAGTTACGTCTCCTCCTTGATCAACTTGTAGATATTCGTTCTCTCAAACCTGCAACCGGAAGGTTGCGGCTGAGACAGGAAATCGGTGTGCAAATACTGCGCATAGTCGATGCAGTCGCCACTAGAAATGGTATCCCATATTGGCTTGATTTCGGCACTTTGCTAGGGGCTGTCAGGCATCAAGGGTTCGTACCATGGGATGATGATATCGACATTTCAATGCCAAGAGATGCCATGAATAAGTTTATTTCCCTTCAGAAGGAATTACCCGACTTGCTAGCGGTGACTACAGACCCTCTGCTTGATGTTGATACCGATCCAATTCTGCATGTCTATGAAAAAAGAACTCGTTGTTTTGTGGATATTTTCCCCTATGACTTGGTAAGGGGAGCGCTTTCCTCTTCTGGATGCAGAACGGAGTGGGCCAAGTCCTACAGTATGGCTTTTGACGAAGCCAATGCGAGTCGAAAACGTGGAATCCAGAAATTCAGAGACAAATGGATGGCCGAACATCCGAGTGGTAGTGGCGACATTGATGCTTTTACCGTTGGTTTGGAGTACGCGAGTGCAACCTCGAACTATAGGACTATTTTTCCGGTTGATAGTGTGTTTCCGCTCCGTTCAATTGACTTTGAAGGGGTTAAGCTGAATGCTCCAGCAGAGGCCGAAGTATGTTTGAGGCAAATCTACGGCGATTATATGCTCTTTCCCAGTGATGCAGGAGCTCCTAAACACAGCATCTTTGACCCATCCTTGTCTACAGAAGAATTGAGAAATATTCTTGACGATTTATCAGTGAAGGTTCGCGAATATATCCGATGAAATACGAACTCGCCATCGCACATCGCGTTTGCGCCGCCGCGTCGAAGAACGCGGCCGGCTTTCCGGACAAGTTCGAGATGGTGCGGCGCAACGCGTGCTCCCTGTTCGACGAGCTCCGCGGAATCCGCACGCGGCTCTTCATCCGTTTTGACGACTGATTTGTTTCCCGGATGGCGGCCAACGGGTTCTTCATGTCTGCACGGGCTCCGAAAGAAAGGCCTCCGCGGACGCCTTGAAGGCGGCGGGCGAGAATTGTTCGGCGATTTGCCGCCTTGCCGCTTCCCCCAGTTCGCGTCGGGCCACGGGATCGTCGTAAAGGCGTCGAAGGCCTTCGGCCGCCTTTTCGATGTCGGGCTCGAAGCATGCGCGAACCCCATGGTAGGACACATGGTCGATTTCGTCGGGCGCGACGTCGCGGACGGTGCATGGAACGCGGAGCGCCGCACCTTCGACGCAGAATTCGGTCGTCGAACTGCAATCCGAAACGACGACCGGCTTCCCGAGCGACATCGCCTCGGCGACGCCCAGGCCGAACCCTTCGCCGCGGTGCAGCGAAAGATAGGCGTCGCAGGCGTTCGCAAGGGCGTAGACGTCCCGTTGCGGCAGGAAGCCGTCCAGCAGGAAGAACCGGTCCGCGACGCCCTCCGAGCGGGCGAGTTCCGTCAGCTCGTTTCGCTTTTCGGGGAATGCGTCGGCCCGGGTCGTCTTGAAGACGAGGAAGGCGTCTTTCGTGTCGCGGAATGCTTCCGAGAAGGCCCGGAGGGCGCCCTGCGGGTTCTTGCGGAAGACCGAGGAGGAAAAGTCGAAATTGAAGAACACGGCGAACCCGCGGGCGGGAAGCCCGTGGCGGGCTCGGACCTCCGAAGGGGCGGGAAGGGTTCCGGCGTCGACCGCGCGGAAGGGATAGAGGAGTTTCCGGACGGTCGTCCCCCGGGGCAGTTCGTTCCGGAACACGCGGACGTCGAAATCGGACATCGCCGTGATCTCGCGTTCGTTCCTCAGTCCGGGCCACCCTTCCAGGAGCCCCGTCTCGAACTCCCAGAACGCCAGCTGGCTTTTCCGGATGCCGGGCAGTTCCGGAAACGTTCCCGTTCCGTCGACGACATGATCGAATCGGCGAATGCGAAAGGACGCGCGAGGCGTCAGGAGATCGTCGACATCCTGCGGTGCGACCAAGCCGTCTCGCGGCACGTCGAATGTCTGGAAGGGGATGCCGCATGTTCGCAGAGAACAAGCCAGGTCCCTCATCACTTTCCCTAGGGACCACGAGGAGGAAAAATGGCCGACGAGCGTGAATCCCCTTTCGGGGATCCTGTTTCCGTCCCGTGCCGCGGTACGGAGGAAAAAGGACCGCTGCCGCCTTTCCCGAAGGCGTCCCGCCACGAAGCGGAATGCACCGGAAAGGCCGTGTCGCCTGAGCTTGGTCCAAAGGTCGGTCATATCATGTCGGTTACGTGGCCGCTGCGCCGCCGAAGTGGGAGGTTGAAAGGGTTGAAGGGAGGGAGTTAAGTGGTTAAGTGGCCGTTTCGCGGCCTAAGTGGCGGCTGCGCCGCCGAAGTGGGAGAAGGTTGAAGGGTTAAAAGGGTTGAAAGGGTTGAAGGGGTTGAAGGGGGCAAGTGACGAGTGAAGAGAGGGGGAAAGAGAAATGGAATTGGAAGTCAAGCGGAGGGGGGTGAAGGGGCGAACTTCATCTGGCGGACGACGGCTTGTCGGGAATGGTGCGCTCGATCAAGCCGGCGATGTTCGCGTTCATGGCGCGGATTCTAGCATGGGGAAGCAGGGGCCGCAAGGGAGTTTGAGACCGGGGGCCTCCGCGGCGCCCGGGCCCCCTCTCTGGCCGAGCAGTGCTCGGCCATCAGTACTCCATGCTCCGGTTCGTGCGCCGGGTCTGCCCGGCCACGAGGGGTCTCCGCGTGCGTGTCGGGTGGAGTGGCTACAACCGTACCAGTCCCTCGCGCGTGAAATACAGCGCGTAGCCGGGGCCGGACTTGGCCATTTCCACGATCTCGGCGTTCACGTCGAGGCAGGCGGCGCGGCCGAAGGCGATTTCCTCGTTGCCGCGGCCGAGCTCCAGGCAGCGATTTTCGGCGAAGGCCTGCACGTAGGCGCTCTCGGGCCGGAAGCGCGCGTTCGGTATGCACGAGGCGCGCACGTGCACGAGCCGGGCGCCCGGGCGGCGGCAGAGCGCATCGCGCACCGCCTGCTCGCCCGCGCTCACGAATCCGCTCACGATTGCGAAGCCCCGGTCCGCGGCCTGCTCCATGCGGGCCACCACCGGAGCAAGGTCGCGGACCTTCCGCGAAACGCGCAGGGAGACCAGCTTCGAATCGGCGGAGAGAAGCGCCGGGTTGCCCACGCCCTTCCAATACTCGGCGGGATCGAGGCGCGGGGAGAAGAGCGGCTCGTGGATGCGGAGGGATCCGGAACCGTGCATGAGCGCCCACTTGAGCGGGTTGTAGGCGATGTAGCGCTCGGTCGCGGCGATGAAGCGCCGGGAAAGGCAGAGATGATCGTGGTAGCCGAGGCGCCAGAGCCGGGGGCCTCCGCGGCCCCGGACCCCTCTCCGGCCGAACTAGGTTCGGCCGTCATCACTCCCTGCGCAGGGCGTGACCGGGGTTGTTGCAGGGCATGGGCGGAGGATGGAGCGATGATGGCCGAGCCGTGCTCGGCCAAAAGCTTGCAAAACTTGGTCGTGTGGTTCTTGAAACTGCGAATTGCCCGACCGAGAACCTCAAGAGGCTCTTCGAGCCGGGCGGCCAGATGGCAATTGAAATGAACGTGGTCCGGCATGACAACATGCCCGTATAGGGTAATCGCCGGTTCGAGAACCGGAATTCGCTCCAAGGAGGCCAGAACTTCACGGCCAAGTTCGGAGAGGCACACGATTCCGTCGTGGACTTGTCCGAAGAGCGGTTTTCGTTCGTCCAACGAAAGCGTAATGAAGAACGATGCTCCACGTGAGTAATCCCAGTCCTTGAACCGGCGGTAGCGATGAATCGGGCGCTCCATCTCACCCCTCCTCGCATCCATCCGGCTCTCTCTCGAGCGCTGCCTTGCCGAGATGAAGCCGGACCTGCATCTCTTCCGGAATCAGCATGTTCTTGATGTAGGTGCCCCAGCTCATGGGAGGATTCCTTTCGTTGATGCGCTTGTGCGCGGGTTGTTGGAATCCACGATCCTGCCTCGTTCGCCATGACAGCTCTTCAACGGGAGGCGGCAAGCCGGTATCGACCAATACTCGGTGTGGCGTGACGGGAGGAAATTCTCGCAGAATCGGCGGCGGTTG
>CAMNDA010000029.1 GCA_946534745.1 uncultured Verrucomicrobiota bacterium
CCGCCATTCGCGCGTGCGTGGCCGACCACGCGAACAACCACGGGACGGAATTCGTCGTCCTCGGCGGCGACGACACGATCGTCCCGCCGCGCTACGTCAACGTGAAGTACTCGTCCTACGACGAGAACATCCCGGCGGACGTCTACTTCGGCGCGCTGGACGGCACGTGGGACGACGACCGCGACGGCGTCTACGCCGAGACGTCGGGCGACACGTACGACTTCACCTACGACGTCATTCCCGCCCGCATCCCGGTGCGCACCGCGGACGAGGCCCGGGCCTACATCCGGAAGCTCAAGCGCTTCGAGATGTACGCCGGCCAGGAGGACCGCGAGCTTCTCAACCGCGTCCTCATCGCCGGCGAGGACCACTGGAGCATCTACACGAACACGCTCGTCAACGACCGCTACATCGACCGGAACTCGAAGGGCGGTTCCTTCACCGTCGGAACCTCGTCCTACTACAACTTCGACGACGGCCTCCCCGTTCTCCAGGGCCGCAAGACGGGGGTCTCCGACGGCGAGCTCTGGGGGCGCCAGGTCAAGAAGCTGTTCTTCGACGTGAAGCAGCCCGGAGTCGATGTCCTCCAGGCCTACGACACCGCGCAGGGCGCGAACCCCGTCACGGGCGGCAAGCTGACGCTCGAGAACGTGGAGACGCTCAACGTCGGATACCACACCGCGCTCTGCCTTGGACACGGCTCCGCCTTCGCCAACGTCTTCAGCACGTCGCACGCGAAGACGACGGTGAACCGCCAGGACTTCGTCCTCGCCGACTCCTGCTACACCGGAGCCTTCGACGAGACGAAGACGCCCTATTCCGGCTCCGACCCGTGCCTCAGCGAGGCGTATCTGCGCAACGCCGCCGGCGGCGCCGTGGTCTACCTCGGCGGCAGCCGCTACGGGTGGGGCTCCTACGGATCGACCTACGGCGGCGCCTCGCTGACGTTCATGCTCAACGTCTACCGCCAGTTCTACGACAGGACGAACTGCGTCTCGGGCCTCGCGTTCGCGGAGGTCAAGTCGAAGCTCGGCCAGACCTACGGGACCGACCGCTGGAACTGGTGCAGCGTCAACTTCCAGGGCGACCCGCTGGCGCGCTTCCGGATCAAGGCCACGATTCCGTCCTGCAAGGTCGAGACGCCCGTCGTCGCCAAGTCCGGCTCGGGCCTCGCGCTGTCGCTCCGCGTCACCGACCTCGGGACCGGCGCGCGCTCGGCGGCCGTGACGTTCGAGCTGTCCTACGACGATGCCTCGTTCTCGTCCCCGGCGACCGTGTCCGGGACGACGCTCTCGGCCCCCGGGACCTCGACGGCCTCCCTCGCCTCGATCCCCGCCGGGACGAGCGTCGTCTACGTCCGCGCGCTCGTGCGGCCGAACGTCGGCGCATCCCTCCTGTCCCGCCAAGCGATCTACGTCGTGTCGATCGGCGGGCCTCCCGGCGACGTCCTCTTCGTGGACGCGGGCGCCACGGGCGCGGGCAACGGCTACACCTGGGCGGACGCCTTCACCGACATCCAGCAGGCCATCTCCGTGTGCGAGGAGAACGTGATGCTCCACGGCGACCCCGGATTCGAGATCTGGGTGGCCGCCGGCACCTACGCTCCCGGCGCGTCGTCCAATTCGACGTACCGGACGCCCCTCGGGCTCGAGGTCTACGGCGGCTTCGCCGGCACCGAGACGGAGCGCTCGCAGCGCGACTGGATCGCCAACCGGACGATCCTCTCCGGCGAGATCGGCAGCCCCTCGTCGATGGCGGACAACGTGAAGATCCTCGTCACGGGCCCGTCCGGCCCCGGCTTCGCGCTCTGGGACGGCTTCGTCTTCACCGGCGCGCAGGGGTGCGCCGTCAAGGCCGTCGCCGCGTCGGAGTCCAGCGCGGCGTCGCTCGGCTGCCTCGTGGTCGACCATTCGCTCTTCACGGGCAACAAGACGTCCGGCACCTACATGCCGGCCGTCGCCTACGGGCCGCTCTACCTGCGCAACTGCGTCGTCACCGGGAATTCCTACGACTACAGCTACTCCTACAGCGGCATCTTCCGCACCGTGAACCTCGACCACTGCACGGTCTTCGGCAACACGGCGAAGGGCGGCCCGATCGCCTACGAGGGCTCCTACCGAAACACCGTCTTCTGGGGCAACACGGTCTCCGGCTACAGCTACCACACCGCCTGCAGCAGCTACTACGCCAACAATTCCTCGTATCCCTTCGAGGGCTACGGCTCGACGGTCTGGATCGGGCAGAGCCCGCAGGTCAAGGTCGGGACGTTCCTCTCGAACGACCCGCTCTTCGAGGAGGACCCCGACACGGGCCTCGCCTGCGCGCTCGGCGGCGATTCGCCCGCGCTCGACCGCGGCACCACGCTGCCGTGGATGACGGCGTCCTCCCTCGACTACCTCGGCAACCCGCGCGTCGACGGCGACAAGCCCGACCTCGGCGCGATCGAGTACGTCCAGCTGCCGACCCCGCCCGTCGTGTCGCTCGTCGCGGTCGGCGAGCCGACCGGCACGGGCGTCTCCGTCGACTGGGCCCTCACGTCCCTCGGCCGCTGCGTCCGTTCCGCCGCGGTCTACGTGGACTGGTCCACTCACGCGGACTTCGCCGGCGCGCAGTCCGTCGTCGCCGCCGCCAACGCGACGGGCCGGACCTCCGGCACCGTCGCGATCTCCGGCCTCTCGCCCGCGACGCTCTACTACGTCCGCGTCCGCGCCGTCAACGCCGCGGATCTCGTCGGCGTCTCCGCGTCCGGCTCCTTCACGACGAAAGACGCCTCGTTGCCGGACTTCACGTTCTCCGTCGCGCCGTCCGAGACCGTGACTCGCGGCGTCGTGACGCTCAGCGTCGCCTCCTTCGGCTCGAGCGCCTCGTCCGGAACCGCGACGATCGAGTACTCGACGTCGGCGGACTTCTCCGGCGCCAAGACCGCGACCGCGTCCGTGACGCACACCGGCGCGACGGCGGTGGAGCTCACGCGCCTCTCCGCCGGCACGACCTACTACGTCCGCGTGACGATGTCCAACAACAAGGGCAAGTCGCTCGCGCGGCCGGCGCAGTCGTTCAAGACGGGCGATCCGGGCTTCTACGCTCCGGGCCTCCTGCAGGTGCGCTACTCCTGCTCGGGCAGCTCCTACCCGGACTTCGACGTCACCGTCGCCACGGCGGCGAACTACTCGACCTACGCCGTCGAGCGCGCGCCCGGGCCGTTCATGGCGGACATCTACGGCAACGCCGGCGTGAAGGGAACGAACCCCTACACCGGCACGCAGTGGGAATGGCAGAACAACACGACCTACTACTACGAGGGCGAGATGTTCTTTAGGGGGGGCGCGACCTACAACTTCTTCCACTGCATCGACGACGGCGCCGCGATCGAGCTCGACGGCGAGTGGCTCACGCGGATGGCCTCGGGCGACAAG
>CAMNDA010000030.1 GCA_946534745.1 uncultured Verrucomicrobiota bacterium
TCATCGCGATCTCCATCTACCTCGTCGACCCGCTCGGTTCCGCCCCCGCCGGCCCCTCCCACGCGGAGTCCGCGGAGTCGAAACCTCACGCGGAGTCCGCGGAGTTCGCGGAGTTGGAATCACACGCAGAGAGCGCAGAGTCCGCAGAGCCCGGTGGGGCGAGCTCTCCGAGCGAGCCGGGCTCCCCCGTTGGGGGAGCTGCTGAGCGAAGCGAGGCTGAGGGGGTCATTCAGCATTCAGCATTCAGCATTCAGCATTCCCCCTACTCCCCTCTTCCCAAGACCCTCTTGTGGCGGGGCCTCACCGGCCGCGCGAACTACGAGGGCATGACGCTCGGCCCGGAGCTCTCGGACGGCTCCCGCGCGCTGATCCTCGTCTCCGACGGCGACGTCACGCGCAAGGGCGCCTTCGCCTTCCCCTGGTCCAAGCGCCTCCTCTCCTTCCGTCTCCGCCTTCCCTGACCGCCAACCCCCGTTCCGCCATGGGCTTCCGCTACCGCAAGCGCATCCAGATCCTCCCCTTCGTCTACCTCAACCTGAGCGCGCGGGGGGCGAGCCTCTCGTTCGGACGGAGGGGCGCGCACTACACCGTCTCCTCCACCGGCAAGCGCACCGCGAGCGTCGGCCTGCCCGGCACGGGGATGTCGTACACGCGGACCTCGAAGGCGTCCTCTCGCGGCGCTTGGGCCTTCTGGATCGTCGCGACGCTCGCCGCGCTCGCGATCCTCGCCTGGATCTGGTGGCAGGCGCGGCAGCCGCCCGCCGCCGGCTAGGCCCCGAAGTCGACCGAGTGCTCCGGGTCGGCGTGCGGGTCGTCGCCCCCGTGCTCGTGCGCCGCGGGCGGCGGCACGATCGAGCGGTCCTTCGCGACGCGCTGGCGAACGACCTCGTAGAGCAGGATCGTCGTCGCCGCCGCGACGTTGAGCGAATCGCACTGCCCGAGCATCGGGATGCGCACGCGCGAGCACGAGGGCGACATCAGCCAGGCGTCCTTGAGGCCCACCTGCTCCGCGCCGACGACGACCGCCGTCGGCCCCGTGAGGTCGTAGTCCGTGTAGAACGCCTCCGCGTGCGGCGTCGAGGCGAGGATGCGGAAGCCGCGCTCCGCGAGCCACGGCACCGCCTCGGCGGTCGTGCACTCGACGACCGGGAGCGAGAAGAGCGTCCCCACGGAGGCGCGCACGACGTTGGGGTTCTGCACGTCGGTGCAGCGGTCGCAGACGAGCACGGCGGCCGCGCCGGCGGCGTCGGCCGAGCGCAGGATCGTCCCGAGGTTGCCGGGCTTCTCGATCGACTCGGCCACGACGACGAGCGCGTTCTCCGGGAGCCTCAGGTCCGCGAGCGAGAGGCGCAGCTGCGGGCCGACGGCGAGGAGGCCGTCCGGCCGGTCGCGCGCGGAGATCTTCGCGAACACGCTCGGCGCGACCTGCAGGTGCTGCGCGCCGGCCCCGACGCAGCGCGCGATGAGCGCGGGCTCGTGCTTGCCGAGGAAGAGGTCCGGGCACGTGACGAGCGTGCGCGGGCGCCAGGCGTTGTCGACCGCGCGCTTGAGCTCGCGGTAGCCCTCCACCAGCAGCGCCCCCGCGCGGTCGCGGTGCGAGCGCTGGCGCAGCTTCGCGATCTCCTTGATCCGGGGATTCGAGGGGCTGGTGAGCTGGAGCGGTGCGTTCATGGCGTGCGATTCTAGCACATCCCGGGCCGCGGTGGAAGTTCCCCGCGGAATCTGCTAGAATGCCCCCCGTGTCCGCGCTGGGCGGACCAGGACCGCCGTCGAACCGTCCCGAAAATGCGAACTCCCCTCCCCTTCCTCCTCCTCGTCCCCGCCGCCGCCCTCCTCGCGCAGGAGCCGCCGGCCGAGCCGCCGCCCGCCATCGTCGTCGAGGACGGGGCGGAAGACCCGGATTCCGAGTACTACGTCGCGCCCGAGCCGGCGGCGAAGCCGGCGCGCCGCTCGGAGCTCGCCGACCCGAAGCGCGTCCGCGAGACCGCGACGCTCGTCTGCGGCCTACTCGGCGAGGCGCACGTCCTGCGCAAGCCGTTCGACGAGAGGATGTCGCCCGCCGCCTGGACGAACTACATCGACTCCTTCGACCCCCAGCGAATCTACTTCACCGCCGAGGACATCGACTCCTTCGAGCCCGCCCGCACCCGCTACGCCTCGCTCCTCCGCGCCGGCGACCTCTCCTTCCCGAGCAACGTCTTCGCGCGCTTCGTCGAGCGAGTCGCCGACCGCAACGCCTTCGCCGCGAAGGCCGCGGAGGCGGACTTCGACTTCGACGTCGACGAGGACTACCTCTGGCGCCGGAAGGGCGAGCCCTGGCCGCACGAGGGCGCCGAGCAGGACGACCTCTGGCGCAAGCGCGTCAAGAACACGCTCCTCGCCGCCCGCGTCTCGTTCGTGATCGACCGCGAGCGCAAGGCCGAGGAGGCCGCGCGCCGGGCGGAGAAGGGAGATCCGGAGAAGAAGGACGAGAAGAAGGAGAAGACCGAGGAGGAGGCCGTCGCCTCCGCGCGCGAGGACATGCTCAAGTCCGCCGAGCGCTTCCTCCAGATCCTGCGCGACTCCGACGAGGAGTTCTGGCTCCCGCGCTTCTACGACTGCGCCGCGCTCGCCTACGACCCGCACTCCAACTACATGTCGCCCGCCTCGTCCGAGGACTTCGACATCGACATGAACCTCTCGCTCCAGGGCATCGGCGCCACGCTCCAGACCGACGACGGCGCGTGCAAGATCGTCGAGATCGTCCCGGGCTCCCCCGCCGAGCGCGACGAATCGCCCGAGCATCTGGTCCGCGGCGACAAGATCATCGCCGTCGCGCAGGGCGAGGACGGCGAGTTCGTCGACATCCGCCACTGGCCGCTCTACAAGTCCGTCCGCCTCATCCGCGGCCCCAAGGGCTCGACCGTGCGCCTCCGCGTGATCCCCGTCTCCGACCCCGACGCGACCAAGGTCGTCACGCTCGTCCGCGACGAGATCAAGCTCGAGGAGCAGGCCGCCGCCGGCCGCCTCGAGCGCTACGTCGACCCCACCGGCGCCGAGCGCCCCCTCGGCTACGTGAAGCTCCCCGGCTTCTACTCGTCGATGGCGCGCACCGGCGCCGGCTCCGACAACACCCCGCGCAGCGCCACGGAGGACGTCGCGCGCCTCCTCGCGCAGTTCAACGAGGAGGGCGCCGAGGGGATGGTCCTCGACCTGCGCGGCA
>CAMNDA010000031.1 GCA_946534745.1 uncultured Verrucomicrobiota bacterium
CCGCCCGCGAGCCGTGGTTCGTCCTCACGCCCGGGCCCTACGCCTACCTCAAGGTCGGCGAAGGCTGCCGCCACGCCTGCGCCTTCTGCGCCATCCCCGGCATCCGCGGCCGCCTGCGCTCGCGCCCCGCCGCCGACCTCGTCGCCGAGGCGCGCGCGCTCGTCTCGCACGGCATCCGCGAGCTCGACGTCATCGCGCAGGACGTCATGAGCTGGGGCCGCGACCTGCCGGGCCGCCCGAGCCTCGCCTCGCTCCTGCGCGAGCTCGACGACCTCCCGGGCGAGTTCCGCGTCCGCCTCCTCTACGGCCATCCCGCGGGCTGCACCGACGAGCTGCTCGACACCGTCGCCGCGAGCCGGCGCGTCGTCCCGTACTTCGACATCCCGATCCAGCACGCCTCGCCGGACGTCCTCCGCCTGATGGACCGCCGCGACACGATCGCCGAGGTCCCGCGCATGGTCGGGCGCATCCGCGAGCGCGTGCCGGGCGCCGTCGTCCGCACGACTTGCCTCGTCGGCTTCCCGGGCGAGACCGACGCGATGTTCGAGGAGCTGCTCGCGTTCGCGAAGGCGACGAAGTTCGACCATCTCGGCGCGTTCGTCTTCTCGCCCGAGGAGGGCACGAAGGCCTTCTCGATGCCGGATCCCGTCCCGGCGCGCGTCGCGCGCGCCCGCCACCGCCGGCTGATGAAGGCCCAGGCCGCCGTCGTCGCGCAGAAGCTCGACGCGCTCGCCGGAACGGAGGCGACGGTCCTCCTCGAGTCCCCGCCCGCGCGCCGCGGCGAACCGTGGACCGGCCGCACCGAGCGCCAGGCGCCGGACGACATCGACGGCGTCACCTTCGTCCGCGGCCTTCCCGCGACCGCCCGCGTCGGCGACTTCGTCCGCGTGCGCATCGTCGGCCACACGGACTACGACCTCGTCGCGGAGATCTGACGGCGCCTGGCGCGGTGCCGCGCCGCGCGCCGTCGGCGTCTGGACGAAACCTTGCCGTGAAACGATGGCCGACAGTTCTGTTCGTCCTTGCGACGGTCTCCGCAATTTCGCCGACCGCGGGGGAGGATTTCCGCATCGCGGACTTCGCGGTCTCGAACGGCGTGCTGCACTTCACCGCCACGTGGCCGAGCGACGACCCGCCGCCCGACGGATTCCTCGACCTCTACTGCCGGACGAACCTCTCGCACGGCGCGGCGCGCATCCTGCACACCGAGACCAACGCCGTCGCGCCGCTGTCCTTCTCGGTCGACGCGTCGGCCTTGCGGGACGTCCCCGCCGCGTTCTTCCTTCTCGGCACGCGCGCCGACGCGGACGGCGATTCGATCCCGGACGCATGGGAGCTGGCGAACGGTCTCGATCCGACCGATCCCGCCGACTCCGTCCGTGACGACGACGGCGACGGCCTCGCGAATCTCCACGAGCACTGGCATGGCACGGATCCGCACGCGCCGGACGGCGCCGACACGGCGCTCGCCGTCCTCGCTCGTTCGGTCGACGCGAGGCTCGCCGGCAAGGCGCCGGCGACTGCGCTCCCGTACTTCCTCGGCTATCCGCAGACCGCGTTCGCGACGAACGCGCTCGCCGCCAACCCCGGCTGCTGGGCCGTCGACGTCGACCTCTCCTGCGAGAGCCCGTGGAACGACGAGGCGAAGAACCGGAAGTCCGGAACGCTCGTGAGCCCGATCCACATGCTCCTCGCGAACCACCACAACCCGCCCGATCCGGGAACCAACTTCTGGTTCCGCGCGCCGGACGGCACGGTCCACGTCCGGAGCATCCAGGCGAAGCGGCGCATCGTCTCCACGCCGGACACGGACCTCGTGGTCGCGCTCCTAGACGAACCGCTTCCTTCGACGATCGCGCCGGCGAAAATCCTCCCGGCGAACTTCCGCGAGCACCTAGGAACCGGACTCGGGCTTCCGGCCGTCTCGCTCGACCAGGAGGGAAAGATTCTCGTTTCCGAGATTGTCGACCTCGAAACCGACGAGGATGCCGAGGAGGAACTACCGTCGCTTGCCGCGAGCCGCGCTCCGCTCGAGCCGACTCGCGCCGCATTCTACGAGACGCTCGTTGCCGGCGATTCGTCGAACCCGAAGTTCCTGCTGCTCGAAGACCAGCCGATCCTGCTGAGCATCCATTGGTTCGATAACCACGCCGGCGCGTCCATTCGTCGTTACGCCGATCTCATCGATGCCGCGATGACGAACCTCAGCCCGCACCTCGGCTATCGTCTCGAGACAGTCGACCTCGACCGCTTCCGCAAGCTGCCGTCCACGCCGCGCTGACGCGCGGCGCGGACAGGGCGGGGGAGGGGATTAGCGGATTTCTTGCGTCGCGGACGTTTCGACGGCCGTCTCGCCGTCGGTCCCGAACAATTCGTCGAACGTGAACTCTTCGGTCGCCACGCCGACGAGCCCGTTTGTTTCGTCGAAGGCGAACTCGACGGAATCTCCTGGGCGCAATCCGTGCAAGTGCCCTCCGTCACCATACCCGGAATAGTACAGGTCGATGTTCCTGGCGTCGGGACGCTCGCGGACGACCGACGCGTCGGGCAGGCATTTCAGGACGTGCGACTCTTCGATGATCGACATGCTGTCCGGAAAGGGATGCCGGTTTTGGACGACCCAGGCCTTCACGAACGTCGCCGAAGCGATGGAATCCGCGGTTGCGGAGGCTTCCGAATACCGGTAGACGAGCGGTTCCCCGGCCTCCTTCGCGCGGAGCTCCGCCAATTCGCCCAACGTGCGGCCGATCGATGCGCGCCACCGGCGTTCCGCTTCTTCCGCTTCGGCATTCGTCATGCCGTGCTGCAGCATGCTCAACGCATTGAGCAGGTGGATCAGCAGCAGGAACGCCGTCAAGACGAAGAGCAGGAGAAACACCGGACGGACGCTCCAGCGTCGGACGGGTTTCTCCGGCGTCGCGACCGGCGTTCCCGCGCGGCGAACGGACAGCGATGGGTTCCGCGCCTTGACGACGAACCGGCCGGGAAGGACGTCCGTGATCCGGATGACGCCTTCGGCGGCGTCGAACAGGATTTCGTTGACCAGGTAGGCGCCTGTCTCGGCCTTGTCCTCGAGTTCGAATCCTTCCGCGCCGTCGATGGCGAGCACCCAGCGGACGCCGGGTACGGGCGGCGTCTCGTCGGTCCGTTCGAACGTCAACCGGATGCGGCGGGCGGCCGGATCGAATTCCACGGCGTCCGGGTCGAATGCTTGGTCGTGGAACAGGTACGTCGCTTCTTCGAACGTCAAGGAACGTTCCCGTCCGTCATCCTCGATTGGTTCGTTTGTCCCATTTGAATCCGTTGCCGTTGATTATATACAACGGAACTCATCGGTGCAAGTCTCGTCGCAAACAGGTGACTTGCCAAAGCAAACGCCGCATTGCTAGAGAAAACGCCGCCAGGGGCGTTTTCTCTGGCAAAGGGCGTTTGCTTGGCTGTGTCTTTTGGGGCCGCCGCTTCGTCGATTGTGGCGAAAAGCCGTCCGGACGGGCGTCGGCGGCCCCCCGCGGGTTCTCCGACAG
>CAMNDA010000032.1 GCA_946534745.1 uncultured Verrucomicrobiota bacterium
AGGGCCGGTTCCTCGTCGTGATCGCCAAGTGCGAGGACGGCGTGCCGTTCGGCGAGGACGCGCCCGCCGGCGCCGAGGAGCCGGTCCGGACCGCGGTCTTCCTCTTCGCCTCCGAGGACCGGCGCGGGGCGCACCTGCGCTCGCTCGCGATGGTGGCGCAGACGATCCTCGCGCCGGGCTTCGCCAAGCGGTGGCTGCGCGCGCGCACGCCGCAGCAGCTGCGCGACATCTTCCTCCTCGCGCGCCGCACGCGGGCCGCGCGCCCGCCCGCGCCGTAGCCGCCGCTATTTTTCCATTGGACAGCGCACCCCCGTTTCGGGTATGATAGAGGGCGTTCCTTCCACTTGGAAACAAAACGAGGCACATCCATGAAGTCCACCTACTCTTTCGCGTTCGGCGCCCTTCTCGCCGCCGCCGCGCTCCTCGCCCCGGGCTGCCGCACCATCCACCGCGGCCAGAAGCCCGAGCCCCAGACCGCCGCCGTCCAGCCGGACGGCGTCCAGCCCGGCCCCGTCGTCGTCCCCGCCGAGCAGGTCGGCACGCCCGGCACCTACACGGAGATCGTGAACCCCGCCGACGACGGCGACCGCTCCTACGCCGTCGAGGCGAACGGCCTCACCGGCCAGACCGGCGTCCACGTCCCCGCGCCGGCGCCCGTGCCGGATCCCGCGCCCGTCGCCGCGCCCGCGGCTCCGGCCGCGCCCGGCGCCGCCTCGGTGTACGTCGTCCAGGACGGCGACATCTTCGGCCGCATCGCGCAGAAGCACGGCGTCTCGCAGAAGGCGCTGCTCGACGCGAACCCCGGCCTCAAGGATCCGAACAGGATCCGCATCGGCCAGAAGCTCAACGTCCCGCCGCGCGGGACCGGCCTCGGCGCCTCCGCCCCGAAGAAGGGCGGCGCGAAGAAGCCCGCCGCGCCGAAGAAGGCCGCGACGCTCCCGCCCAAGGCCGGCTACACGGTCTACGTCGTCCAGCCCGGCGACATCCTCGGGCGCATCGCGAACCGCAACAAGACCACCGTCAAGGCGCTTCAGGAGGCCAACGGCATCGCCGATCCGACGAAGCTCCGCGCCGGCACGCCGATCTACGTCCCCTCCGCCTCCGCGCCCGCCCCGGCGCCGGAGCCGGCGCCCGCCGTCGAGGAGGTTCCGCCTCAGTCCGCCGCCCCCGCCGCCGCCCCCGCGGACGACGTCCTCGGCTCGTTCAACGGCACGTTCGGCCTCTAGGCCGAGCGGTCCCTCCATGGGCTCCCTTCCCGGGCCGCTGCTCTTCCGCCCCGTCTACAAGGACTATCTCTGGGGCGGGGATCGGATCGCCAAGCGCTTCGGCCGCGCCGACGCCCCCGCGCCCTGCGGCGAGTCGTGGGAGGTGAGCGCGCACCCCGACGGCATGTCCGTCGTCGAGGGCGGCCCTTTCGACGGGCGCGACCTCGCCTCGCTCTGCGAGGAGTTCGGCGCCGCGCTCGTCGGCTCCTTCGCCGAGGGTACGCGCTTCCCGCTCCTCGTGAAGCTCATCGACGCGAAGAAGCGCCTCTCCCTCCAGGTCCACCCGGACGACGAGGGCGCCGCGCGCCACGGCGGCGAGGCGAAGACCGAGATGTGGTACTTCCTCGAGGCCGCGCCGGGCGCGACGGTCTGCGCCGGCCTGAAGGACGGCGTCGGCCCGCGCATCTTCGCCGACGCGGTGAAGGAGCACGGCGTCGCCTCGCTCGTCCGCGTCGTCGACGCCGAGCCCGGCAAGGCGCTCTACATCCCCGGCGGGCTCGTCCACGCGATCTGCGAGGGCTGCTTCGTGCTCGAGGTGCAGCAGAGCTCCAACACGACCTGGCGCGTCTACGACTGGGACCGCGTCGGCCCCGACGGCCGCCCGCGCGAGCTGCACGTCGCCCGCGCGATGGAGGTCATCGACTGGAAGGCGCCCCCCGCGTCGCTCTCCGTCCCCTACGCGATGAAGGCCGCCGACCCGCGCAACAAGCGCGAGCGCGTCGTGCGCAGCGACTACTTCACGATGGAGCGCTACGAGCTCGCCGCGCCCGAGCCCTTCGCGCTCGACGGCCGCTCCTTCCGCGTCCTCTTCGCCGCGCGCGGCGCGCTCCTCGTGCGCGAGGCGGGCGGCCGCGAGACCCTCGTCCCCGAGGGCCGCAGCTGCCTCCTGCCGGCGGCGCTCGGCGAAGGCGCCGTCGCGCCGGCGGACGCCGCCGCCGGCGCCGCGTTCCTCTCCATGGAGCTCTAGCGATGGCGCCCGCCCCCGTAGCCGACGGCGCCCGCTCGGGCCGGACGACGCCGATCGTCCTGCTGCTCCTCCTCGCCGTCGCCGCGGCCGCGTACTACGCGGTCGTGCCGGACTACTTCCGCGCGCGGGACGGCGTCCGCGTCGAGCTCGCCGCGCGCGCCGCGCAGCGGTGGGACGCCGCCGCGCGCGACTACGTGGCGCGCGGCTGGCGCGACAGCGTGACGAACGTGACCTCCGCGATGGTCGACGACTACTACGCGCGCCTCGACGAGCCGCCTGTCGAGTGGCCCGACGCGGCCGACCTCGCGACGCTCGACGCCTCGGACACCAACGGCGTCTCCGTCGCCGTCTCCCTCCGCGGCGGCGCGCGGCGCGTCTCCGCCGCCGACCTTCTCCGTCCCGCGCAGGACCCGTAGGGCGGCGTCCCGGACGAAACGGACCGGCCGCCGGTTGCCCGGCGGCCGGTCCTCGCATAGTCCTGGCGGAGGGGGAGGGATTCGAACCCCCGTTACCTTGCGGTAAACAGCATTTCCAGTGCTGCACGATCGGCCACTCTGTCACCCCTCCGCGAAAAAGGGTCCTTGTGGTGCGAACGGCGCGGAGGATAGCAGAATCCCCCCGCCGGGTCAATCGCGTTTTTTTCGGTGGACATCCGGACGCGGTCTGCGGTAGAATCACGCGCGTTTTCCGCACGTCCGCCGATGGCGGGCACAACCACCGAAACCAGTCCAAGGAGTCGACCCGCCATGGGTTCCATCAAGAAGAAGCGCCGCGCCAAGATGTCCAAGCACAAGCACGACAAGCGCATCAAGCTCGAGCGCCACAAGACCAAGTAGGTCTCTCCCTTCCCCATGGGCTCCACGCGCCTCCGATTCCTCCCGTTGGCGCCGTGCTTCGCGGCCGCCGCGCTCTGCTTCTCCGCCGCCGCGGAGCCCTCATCGTCCGCGGAGCCCGCTCCCTCCGACGCCCCTCGCGCCGCCGCGGCCGCC
>CAMNDA010000033.1 GCA_946534745.1 uncultured Verrucomicrobiota bacterium
CGACACGATCAAGGAGTTCCCGCTCCCCGCGGTGCACTCCGACATCCGCGACTACTACCGCAACGTGATGGACGCGATCGACGGCCTCGCGGAGATCGAGGTGAAGCTCCCGCAGGTGATGCGGGTGATGAAGCTGATGGAGGCGGTCCGCCGCTCGGCGGAGGAGCGCCGCATCGTCGAGTTCGAGGCCTAGGCCCGGCGCCCGAGGCGCGGGATCGCGAGGAGCGCGGCGACGAGGAGCGCCGCGGAGATCGCGAGCGTGAGCCCCGCCGACGCGGCGTAGGGCAGCGACCGCGACAGGCCGGCGACGACGTAGCCGACGGCGCTCACGGCGCCGACGAGCAGCGCGTACGGCAGCTGGGTCCGCACGTGGTCGATGTGGCGGCACTGCGCGCCCGTCGAGGAGAGGATCGTCGTGTCCGAGATCGGCGAGCAGTGGTCGCCCATCACCGATCCGGAGAGGATCGAGGAGAGCACGAGCGCGTTGAGCGACGGGTCGACCTTGTCGCACACGGCGATCGCGATCGGGATGAGGATTCCGAACGTGCCCCACGAGGTGCCGGTCGAGAAGGCGATCACGGCGGCGAGCAGGAAGAGCGCGGCCGGCAGGACCGCGAGCGGCAGGACGCCCGCCCGGGCGGCGCGGTCGACCGAGCCGGCGATGAACGAGTCGATGCCGAGCAGCTTGTTGCAGATCGTGGAGAGCGTCCACGCGAGCACGAGGATGATGAGCGCCGAGACCATCATGCGGATGCCGGCGGGGATGCACGCGAAGAACTCGCGGTAGGAGACGACGCGGCGCGGGACGTAGAGCGCGAAGGCCGCCACGAGGCCGAGGAAGGACGCCGTCGCGAACGCGAGCGCGGCCTGCGTGTCGCCGATCGCGGAGAAGACCGTCGCGGGCGCCGCCCCCTCCGCCGGCGCGGCCCAGTAGCCGCCGAGGTAGAGCATGAGCGCGATGCCGGAGGCGACGAGGACGACGACCGGCACGGCGAGGTCCCACACGCGGCCGCGGGCCGAGACGACCGAGGGGTCGAGCGCCTCGTCGCGCGCCTCCGCCGCGGCCGGGCCGGCCGGGTCGCCGGCGCGGGCGCGCGCCTCCGCCGCGGCCATCGGGCCGAAGTCTCCGCCGCGGCGCACGGCCAGCCAGAGGACCATGAGGATCGAGAGAATCGAGTAGAGGTTGAACGGGATCGCGCGCAGGAACGCCGCCATGCCGGGGACGCCCGCGACGTTGTCCGCGTAGATCGAGACGATGTAGGCGGCCCATGTCGAGATCGGCGCGATGATGCAGATCGGCGCGGCGGTGGCGTCCACGAAGTAGGCGAGCTTCTCGCGCGAGATGCGCATCTTGTCCGTCACCGGGCGCATGACGTTGCCGATCGTGAGGCAGTTGAAGTAGTCGTCCACGAAGAAGAGCAGGCCGAAGACGACGGTCGCGAGCTGCGCGCCGACCGCGGTCCGGAGGTTCCGGACCGCCCACGCGCCGAAGGCCTGCGCGCCGCCGGCGCGCGTCATCGCCGCGATGAGCGGGCCCATGAAGAAGGCGAAGACGAGCACGGGCAGGTGGTCGCCGTCGCCGATGCTCTGGGTGACGAGCGAGGCGATCGCGACGGGGACCTGGTGCGGGGCGAGCGGCGCGGCGGCCGCGTAGATGCCGGCGCCGGCGAGGATGCCCATGGACAGCGAGAAGACGACCTCCTTGGTGAGGAGCGCGAGGACGATCGCGAGGAGCGGCGGCAGGACCGACCAGAGGCCGGCGCCGGAGGCGAGCGGGGAGAGTTCCATGGAAGCCTTTCGTGGAGGAAGCGACGAAGCGGCACACAAGTCTACCAGAGCAGCGCGCCGAAGACAACCCCTTGACGCGGGGCGGTACCCCGGTGGTACAATGTCCCCGTGAAACCGACCACCGTCCAGCGCGCCCTCCGCGGCGCGCGCCTCGCCGTCGCCGCGGCGGCGTTCGCGCTCTTCCTCCTCGCCGCGGGAGGGCTCGCCGGCGCGCTCGCCGGCCGCTTCGTCGCCGCGCAGGCCGGGCCCGCGATCCTGCGCGCGGCGGCCTCCGGCGCGGTCGCGGCGGCGCTGGTCCATGCCGCCGTCGCGCTGCTCTTCGGCCGTCTCTTCTGCGGCGCGCTCTGCCCGCTCGGCCTCTGGCAGGACCTCGTCGGGCGCGCCGCGCGCGCGCTGCGGCGGAAGCGTCCGGCGCGCGAGGGAGCGGCGGCGTTCGCGCGGCGGAGCGCCGTCGAGCGCGCGGCGCGATGCGTCGCCGCCGGGCTCTGCTTCGGCGCGCTCGCCGCCGGCTTCGCGGGCGGCTTCCTCGCGCTCGAGCCGTATTCGATCGCGTGGCGGGGTGCGCACTCCGCCACGCGCGCCGGCGCGGCGCTTCTCGGCGCGCTCGTCCCGCTCGCGGTCGTCACGGCGCTCGCCGCGTGGCGGGGCCGCCTCTTCTGCACCGCGCTCTGTCCGGTCGGCGCGGCGCTCGGGCTGCTCTCGAAGGCCGCTCTCTTCCGGATCCGCATGAACGACGCGTGCGTGAAGTGCGGCGCGTGCTCGGCGGTCTGCCCCTCGCACTGCATCGACGTGGAGACCGGCGCGGTCGACAACGGGCGGTGCACGCGGTGCCTCGCGTGCGTCGCGGCGTGCAAGGTGCGGGGAATCTCCTTCTCGGTCAAGAATGGCCGGGCGCAGAACCCCGGCCGGGCGCAGGGCGAGCCGGCCTTCTCCGCCTCGCGGCGCGCCTTCCTCAAGGGCGCGGCGGCGCTGGTGGCGGGGCTTGCCGCCGGCGCGGCGCTCGCAAGGCTCGGCGCGGGGAAGGTCGCCGCGGCGGCGAAGCGCGCGCTCGGGATCCTGCCACCCGGCGCGGGCGATCCGGCGCGGTTCGCGAGCCGGTGCACCGGCTGCCTGCGGTGCGTCGGGGCCTGTCCCTCCGGAATCCTCCGGCCGGCGGAGGGCGGGATCGGCCCGGTGCGGATCGACCTTTCGGCGGGGGCGTGCGCCTACGACTGCCACCGCTGCGCGGAGGCGTGCCCGACCGGCGCGATCCAAAGGATGCCGCTCGAGGAGAAGCGGCGGACGAAGATCGCGAAGGTGGAGTTCCACGCGACGCACTGCATCGTCTACCAGGGCGAGTCGCACTTCTGCGGGAAGTGCGCGGAAGCGTGCCCGACCGAGGCGATCGAGCTGCGCAGGAACGGCGCGCCGAGGGTTCCGAAGGCCGACCGCTGCATCGGCTGCGGCGCCTGCCAGCTCGCCTGCCCCGGCATGCACGCCGACGACGACCCCGAGGGCGTCGTCCGCAAGGCGATGCGCGTGGTCCCGCTCGAGTGACAATGCTGAGTGCTGAATGCTGAATGCTGAATGCTGAGTGCTGAATGCTGAATGACGAGTGCTTAACGACGATCAACTTTACCCTTTACACTTTACCCTTTCAACTCTTCAACCCCTTCAACCCCTTCAACCCTTCAACCATGAACATGACCCGCCGCGAATTCCTCAAGTCCGCCGCCGTGCTGGCGGCGCTCGCCCCCTTCGCGCGCCTCCGCGCGCAGGAC
>CAMNDA010000034.1 GCA_946534745.1 uncultured Verrucomicrobiota bacterium
CGGCGAGGCGGGCGGCCGCGCCGGCGTCCTTGGAGCCGGTGTCCCTGGCGCCCTCGCGCAGGAGCTCGACGGGGGCGTTCTTCTTCGAGGCGGGCGGAACGACCACCTTGGGGTCCTTCGCGAGCTGCGAGCGGGCGGACGCCCAGAACTTCTTCCACTCGGTTCCCTTCGGCAGCGCGAACGCCTCGAGCGTCGCCTGGAGCTTCGCGACCGGCATGTCGCCGTAGCTCTCGAGCGCGAGGCGGACGATCTCGCCGGGCTTCTCCGCGCAGCGCTGCGCGAAGGCGGCCTCGTCGGCGTGGCGGACGGCCAGCAGGTGCGTCTCCGGGACGATCGAGAGCGAGTCAGCCGCGAAGCCGAAGCCGATCGTGCGCGGCGCGCCGTCGCGGTCGAAGACGACCTCGGCGTTGCGGTAGAAGTCGTCCTCGCGCCTCACGGTGCCGTAGCCCCAGCGGCGGTCGACGACCGCGGTGCCGGGCTGGAGCGCGAGGAGGAAGGCGAGGCGGTCGAGCGACTCGAGCGGGCGGCGCTTGCCGAAGTCGGCGCTCGCGATCTTCGCGAGGACGAGGCGGTCCTTGGTGGCGGAGGAGAGGACGGTGGCGCACTCGGTGCCGTAGAGCGGGCGGTTGCCGGTCCAGCGGGCCTTGATCCCGAGGAGCTTCATGAGCGAGGGGACGTCGTGCAGGTCGACGAACTTCTGCTCGACGACGAGGAACGTCTGGTCGCGCAGCTGCTGCTCGGCCTCGCTGCGGCCCGCGCCGACGAGGGCGGCGACGTCCTGCACCCAGCCGAGGAGCTTGGCGGCGTCGGGCTTTTCGTTCTCGGCCTCGGCGACGATGCGCGCGGAGAGGTCGGTGAGGGAGAGGGTTTCGTTCTTCTTGGCTTCGCTCATGGGAGGAATCGGGTTGTGTGGGCGGGCGGAAACCGCGCGGGACAAAACGAGCCCCGCGGGCGCGCGACCCGCGAACGGCCGCGCAGTCTACCACAGCGCCCCCGGAAAGGGAACCGGAAAATCGCGGGAGCGCGCGGCCGCGCCTAGTCGCGCCGGGAGACGGTGGCGCGGTGGAAGCACACCTCCGCGCCGGCGGGGTTCCAGCGCAGGAGGGCGTCGCGCCAGGGGCCGGGGGCGTTCGCCTCGGCCTCGTGGCGCGGGAGGGAGCGCCCCTCGGCGTCGAGGACGCGCAGCGGCGAGGTGCGCTCGACGGGGAGGTATTCGGTCCACTCGACCGGGACGTCGTGCAGGAAGCCGTCGCCGCCGCGCTTCTCGACGTAGTCGACGCGCTCCTCGGCGCGGAAGCCGTGCGCGGTGATCTCGACGACCTGCGCGCCGCCGTCCTGGTGGCGCAGCGCGGCCTTGAGCAGCGAGCGCGTGGCGCAGTCGGGGTGGCGGAACGCCTCCTCGCCGTGGTAGTTGGCGATGGACTCGTGCTCCGGCGCGGAGGGTGCTCGGTCGGCCGCCTTGCGGTAGATCGTCGCGTGGGTGCGCGTCTGCTGGTAGAGCGGGATGCAGAGCAGCGGCGCGAGCGAGAAGTAGAGGTGCCTGAACCAGTCGTTGCAGAATTCGTTGAAGCGCCGCCGCGACTCGGCCAGCTCCAGCGACCGGAACTGCTCCGGGCGCGTGTCGAGCTCCGCCTCGCGCAGGTGCGCCGGGTCGACGCGGTTGAGCATCCGGTCCTTGCGGAACGCGAAGTCGTCGCCCCAGCCGAGCGAGCGGTCGCGCAGCAGCTTCACGGTCTGCTCCTGCGCGAGCGGCGTGAAGAGCAGCCGGAACTGGACCGGGTTGTCGCGGTCGACGGCGTGGAAGAGCACGTCGAAGTCGCGGTTGGCCATCAGGGTGAAGGGATGCTCCGGGTCGAGTTTGCGGGCTCGCTTTTCGAGTCGACGGACCTCGGCCTCCATCTCGCGGCGCAGCGAGCGCGAGTCCTCGCGGCCGGAGAGGGGGGAGGGGAGGCGCGAGAAGCGCAGGTCGGGCGCGGCGGGGTTGCCGTAGAGCAGGAAGCGCTCGTTCTCGAAGACGGGGCAGGGCTTCTCGACGGACGCGCGGAGCGTCTCCGACTTCGGGACGCGGTGCAGCTTGCCGTCGGCGCCGCGCTCGAGCTCGGACCAGGAGATGCTCAGCGAGCCGTGGTAGGTCTTCGTCGTCCACCGCATCGCGAGCGTGTCGGCGAGGACGAACGGGTTGCCGGAGATCTCGCCGCTCGCGGTGCCGAGGACGGACCGCGAGCCGAGCAGCTCGTCGTCGAGGCCGAACGTCTCGCGCAGGTCGCGCAGGCGCCCGGCGGTGAAGAGCGGGTCGAACTCGATGCGCGGGAGGGTCCTGTGCGCGATCTCCGCCGGGAGGCCCCAGTCGAAGAGGCGGTTGAGAGGCTCCATCTGCTCCCAGGCGGCGGCCTCGGCCGCGTCGAGCGCGCTCCCGAGCCGCGCGACGGACTCGCGCAGCGCCTTCACCGCGGGCCGCAGCACCTTGCCGAAGAGCCCGAAGAAGGCGGCCGAGACGAGCGAGCCGCCGAGCATCGTCCAGGCGCTCTCGGCGTTCGGCGCGCGCCCCCCGCGCACGGCGGTGGCGACGAAGACCGCGACGACGCCCGCGGCCAGGATCGCGAGCGCGAGGACGAGGTTGCGCAGGAGCGTGCGCGACGAGAGCCGCGACTTCTCCCTCTCGAGCTCCTTCTCGAGCCGGCGCACCTCCGCGACGAGGCGCTTGTTCTCCTTTTCGTCCACGCCGGACTCCGCCACGAGCGCCTCGAAGCGCTCCGCGACGTTCTTCCGGTGGGCGTCGCGCAATTCGCGCCGCCACAGGTCCAGGGGCTCGTAGACGTCCTCCACCATGCCCTTCAGTCTACCATACCCCGCACCGCGCCGCAACGCGCCCGCGGGGCCGAAATGGGCGGGGAGCTAGAAGAACGTGCCGCGGGCGCGCTCGCGCGTTTCGGCGGAGGCCGTGAACGGGATGCGCGTCGTGTATCCCGCGCGGGCGGCGACGATCATCTTCGTCGGCCAGCGGAAGATGTCCGCGTTCCACTGCGCAACGGTGTCGTTGTAGAGCGTGCGCGCGGCGGTGATCTCCTTCTGGAGGTAGGAGTTCTGCTGCATCGCGTCGGCGATCGCCTGGTGCGCCTTGAGCTCGGGGTAGGCCTCGACCTGCGGGAAGAGGCGGCCGCAGATGGAGTCCACCTGGCCCGCCACCTGGTTGCGCAGCGCGTCGCCCGTCGGCGTGCCCTCCGGCGCGCGGCCGCCGCGGTAGGCGGCGACGGCCTTCATCACGTCCTTGTCCAGGTCGATCGCCTTCTCGACGAGCGGGGCGACGTTCTGCAGGATCTGCACGCGCTGCTCGAGGTAGTTGTCGATCTGCGAGGCGTCCTGCTGCAGCTTCTGCTGGAGGCGCTGCAGGTAGTTGCGCGCGGAGATCTTCATGAAGAGGAAGACCAGCCCGGGCAGGATGCCGCAGACCCAGAGCAGGACCTCGAAGAGCGTCGAGCCCCAGCCGACCTTGACGGGGATCTGCCTGTCGATCACGTGGACGTCGCGTCCCTCGCTGCGGACGGGGCCGGTGGTTTCGTCGAGTTCGTTGGCCATGGCGGTGCGGTCTCCTGATGGTGGTGGTTTGCGTGCGGGCTTCTACTTGAGGAAGAGTTCGACGGTCGGGACGACGATGTCCGGTTGCACGACCGGGAGGCGCAGCGTGAGCGTGCCGGCGGGCAGGTCCTCGCTGTTCCAGGTGGCGTGGCCGTTCTCGAACCACGAGAGCTCCGAGCCGTCGTGCAGGAACTGCGCGTAGGCGACCTTGCCCGCGAGGTTCGGCAGG
>CAMNDA010000035.1 GCA_946534745.1 uncultured Verrucomicrobiota bacterium
GAGCCGCGCCTCCCCGATTCCGCAATCCCCCTTCCGAAAGAGCAACCGACATGAGCATGGAGTGGTTCGTCCTCAACACCCTGACCGGCCAGGAGCAGAAGGTCCAGAAGCTCCTCAAGGCCAAGGCCAGCGAGGGCGCCGTCGACCTGGCGCCGTTCATCGGCGAGACGATGATGCCGACCGAGAAGGTCACCTCGACGCGCGGCCCCCGCCGCGTCACCGTGACGCGCAAGCTCTTCCCCGGCTACGTCTTCGCGCAGCTCGACCTCTACCGCGACCCGCGCCACAAGCGCCTCAACCGCGACCTGTGGCAGTACGTGAACCAGCTCCAGGGCGTCATCGGCTTCCTCGGCGCGCAGCGCAACGCGCGCGGCGAGATGGTCGTCCCGCCCACCCCGATGACCGAGGAGGAGGTCGCCAACATCCGCGCGGTCACCGCCGCGCCGGAGGACAAGCCGAAGCTCAAGGTCACCTTCGAGCCCGGCGAGGAGGTCAAGATCGTGGACGGGCCGTTCATGGCGAGCACCGGCACGGTGCAGACCGTGGATCCGGACAAGGGCCGCCTCACCGTCACGGTCACGCTCTTCGGCGGCGACACGCCGGTCGACCTCGAGTACTGGCAGGTCGAGCGCGTCGAGAAGAAGCCCGAGGACGCCGCCGGCGCCTAACGCCGCCGCGAGGGCGCGGCGTACGCGCGCCGCAAAGGAAGAGCGCCGGGTCGTCCGACCCGGCGCTCTTTCGCTTGTTTGGTGGGAGTAGAGGGATTCGAACCCACGACCCAGTGATTAAGAGTCACTTGCTCTACCAGCTGAGCTATACTCCCGCGGCATAAAAAATTGGAGCGAGCTAAGGGATTCGGACCCTCGACATCCACCTTGGCAAGGTGGCACTCTACCACTGAGTTAAGCTCGCTTGTCGTGAACGACGGGGGCGGAGTCTAGCAAAAGCCCCCCCTCAAATCAAGCACATTTTTTCGTGCCGTTTTTTTTCGGCGGCGGAAAGGCTACTGGTAGTAGTAGACCGGTCGGCCGGAGATCGGGTGGAAGGGCAGGACGGGGGCGCCGTAGAGGTCGCGCGCCTCGCGCGGCTCGAAGCCGAGGAGGGCGGGCGTCGGCGCGTCCGCGTCGCGCGGGGCGGTCGTCCAGGCCACCGCGAGGCGGCGGCCGTCGCGGTCGAGGAAGCGCAGCAGCCAGGCGCCGTCCGGGCCGTCGCCGCGCTGAGGCGCGTCGGTGAAGTTGCCGTGGCGCAGCGCCGCGAAGAGCTGCCGCAGCGCGAGGAAGGCCGGGCGCTCGCGCCAGGCGGAGGAAGGCTCGGGGGCCGTCCCGGGGTCGACGAGCCCGAAGCCGTGCGCGGCGAGGGACCAGACGACCATCTCGTCGGCGAGTCCCGAGCAGAGCCCGAGCAGCAGGTAGCGCACGGTGAACGCGGCGGCGTCCTCCTCGGGGACGGACGGGTCGCCGGGTCCGCGCGGGCCGGGCGAGACGTAGGGCGAGCCGACGGGCGACCACTCGCCCGTGCCGGCGAGCGGCCAGTTGAACTCCGTGACGACGAGGTGGTCCTCGACGTTCGGGCAGCCCATCGCGAAGGCGCGCAGGAGCGCCAGCTTGCCGAGGGCGTCGAAGCGGCCCTGCCGGTTCTCGGGCGCGCCGCGCCGGTCGACGTAGAGTTCGGCCGAAACGCCGGCGAGGGGGCCGGGGAAGGCCGGCAGCATCCGCAGCGCGGCGGCGAAGAAGTCCCACTCGAAGTCGATCGTCGAGGGCCCGAGGAACGACACGTCGCGGTAGCGCCCGCGCAGCGCGGGCAGGACGGCGAAGAGCCGGCCGAGCTCGCGGAAGTTCCAGATGCCCCACTTGACGCGGTTCACGGCGTGGAGGTACTCGACCCAGATCACCTCGCCGTGGAGCGCGTCGAGGACGCGCTCGCAGAACGCGTGCCACGCCTCGGGGTCGGTCGCGCGGACGCGGTCCTGCACGAGCGAGATCGCGACGGCGCGGCCGAGCGCGCGCAGGCGGCGGACGGCGTCGATCCGGAAGGCCGTGGTCTCGTCGGGGTCGTGCGCGTAGAAGCGGACGTGGACGCCGGGGCCGTCGAGCCGCGCGAGGTGCTCCAGCTCGCGCCCGAACCGGTCGGGGTCGGCGCTCACGGAGACGAAGACGCGGTTGGCGAGCGCGAGGACGGGCCGCTGGAAGGCTCCGCCGCGCAGGATGCGAAGGCGGCGGCGCGCGGCGGGGCCGTCGCGCAGGATCGCGTCGACGGCGCGCGTGACGCGCGTGGGGGACATCCAGCGGCGGCGGTCGCGCGAGCGCATCGTCGAGACGGCCTGCTCGGACTTCGGATCCCAGATCCAGATGTCGGGCGGCGCGGGGTATACCGGCTCCGGCGAGGGCGCGCGGCGGCGCAGCGGGTGGCGCAGGCGGCGCGTGGCGGTGTGCCACGCAAAGGCGCGGCGCGCGGCGCGCTCGGCCTCGAGGAACGCGCGCGGGGGCGGCGCCTCCCAGTACATCTCGAAGAAGACGCGGAGGAAGTCCGACGGCAGCGCGATGCGCGAGAGGTCGCGCGCGCGGCGGCGCGGGGAGAGCGGGTCGGGGAAGAGGCGGGCGCGGTTGAGGTCGACGAAGAGCGTGCGGCCGTCCGGCGCGAGCGCGATGTTCTGGTTGCCGAGGTCGCCGTGGAGGAAGCCGGCGTCGTGGAGCGCGCGGCAGGCGCGCGCGACGCGCCGCAGGAGGGCCATGAGCTCCGGGCAGGGGCCGCCCGCGCGGTAGATCGCGGCGAGGCGCGCCGTGAACGAGACGAGGCCCGGCTCGTAGGCCGTCGCGAAGAGCCCGCCGCGGCCGCGCGCGGCGGCGCCGAGCGGGGCGGGCGTGAGCCCGGGGGCGCGCGCCTCGAGGAACCGCGCCGCGCGGAAGGCGCGCTCCGCCTTGGGCGGGCGGCCGGCGAGGCGCTCCAGGAGGGCGCGGAGCGGGGACGGCGCCGGGAAGAACTTGACGACGGCGTCCGTGCCGGCGAGGTCCGCCCGCACGACGAGGTTGCGGCCGCGCTGCAGCACGGTCGCGCCGGGCGGAAGCGCCTCCGGATCGAAGGCCGCGAGGGCCCGCTGGACGTCCTCGGCGCTCATGCGGGAGGGGGCGGATCGACCTCGATCGTGCGGTCGTCGGGACCGGGGCCGATGGCGATGCGGACGCGGACCGCGCCGGGCGGGAGGCGCCCGGCGGCGCGCTCCGGCCACTCGACGGCCATCGGGTCGCCGGAGTCGAGGTAGTCGTCCCAGCCGATCGTGTCGAGCTCGTCCGGGCCGGAGAGGCGGTAGAGGTCGAGGTGCAGGAAGCGGCGGCCGGAGGATTCGTCCCGGTACTCGTTCGCGATGGCGAAGGTGGGCGAGGAGACCGCCGCGCGGATGCCAAGTCCGTCGCACAGCCCCTGCACGAAGCAGGTCTTGCCCGCGCCGAGGTCGCCCTCGAGGGCGTAGAGCGCGCGCGGACCGAACGCCGCCGCGACCTCGCGCGCGAAGTCCTGCGTCTCGCGCACGCCGTGCGCGGCGCGGACGAGCGGCGGGCGGGCGGCGGCGTCCATGGCGCGGCCGGGGCGGCGTCTAGCCGACGATCTCGCCGCGGACCTCGCCGAAGGCGGCGGCGGCGTTGCACTCGTCGGTGTCGATGTGCATCGCGAGCGCGAACTTCTCGGACACGCGGACCACGGTGTCGCCGAACACGACCGAGCGGCCCTTGCCGGTGTCGACCTTCACGGAGACGATCTGCCCGTTCGAGACGCCGAAGGCGGCGGCGTCCGCCGGGGTCATGTGGACGTGGCGCTTCGCGATGATGCAGCCCTCGGCGATCTCAAGCTCGCCCGCGGGGCCGACGAGCTTGATGCCGGGCGTGCCCGCGACGTCGCCGCTCTCGCGGACCGGGACGTCCTTGAGGCCGAGCGCGCGCGCGTCGGTGAACGAGAGCTCGACCTGGCAGGCCTTGCGGGCCGGCCCCAGGACGCTCACCATCAGCTCGCCCTTCGGGCCGCAGAGCTTGATCTTCTCGTTCGTGCAGGCGAACTGGCCGGGCTGGGAGAGCATCTTCTTCACCTCGAGCTTGGCGCCGGGGCCGTAGAGGGCCTCGATGGCGGCGTCGGTGAGGTGGATGTGGCGGGCGGAGGTTTCGACGAGAAAGTCCATTTCGTTCGTGGGGTTCGGGGTTGCGGGGAACGCGGCGATTCTAGCAGATGCGCGGGTGCGGCGCAAGGGCTAGCGGGCGATGCGGAGCGCGGGGAGGAGGTCCTCGACGAAGCGCGCGTCGAAGGAGAAGAGCGCGGCGCCGGCGTAGCCCTCGCGGTAGGCCTCGCGCAGCTGCTCCAGGAGCTCGTCGGGCTCGAGGAAGGACTCGCGCGCGCACGGGCCGAGGCCGCAGACGAGGCGGTCGCGGCCGCCGCGCTGCCGCTCCAGGAACGCGCGGAGGGCGCCGAGCGAGCCGAAGTAGTTCATCGGGACGGCGCGGTCGACGATCCCGCGCGCGAGCCAGCCCCGCCAGTCCTGCCCGACGTTGTCGCGGCACGCCGGATACGAGCCGTAGACCGCGACCGAGAGCTCGCACGCCGGCGCGGCGGCGCGCAGCTCGCGCCGGACGCGCGCGACGAGCTCCGTCACGGCCGCGGCGGAGCGCTTCTCGCGCGTGGCGGCGTCCGGGTAGCGGACGAAGTCGAGCTGGATGCCGGCCACGCCCTCCTTCCGCGCGATCGAGACGGCGGCGAGGGCGATGTCCTTCGCGTTGGCGGGGACGGCGGGGTTGAGCCACCCGATCGCCTTCCCGGACGGGTCGTGCAGCAGCCGCCCCGCCTTCGCGAAGCCGGCGAAGCGGTCGTCCGGCGCGTTCTCGAACTGCAGCGCCGGGAGCCACGCGTGGACGCGGACGCCGAAGGCGCGGCACGCGGCGACGGCCTCCGGGAACGGGTCGGCGGGCGCGCCGGCGACGCGCGGCACGCCCGGGATCGCGGCGACGGCGCCCGCGAGCGATCCGGCGTAGAGGTAGACGTCGGTGACGCCCGCCGAGGCGAGCTGCGCGGCGGCGACGCGCCACGAGGGGCACGCGGGCGGGAGGCTCCCGTTCGGGACCCACACGGCGAGCGGCCGCCCGGCGCGCGCGGGTTCGAGAGGCAGCGCGGCGCACCGCGCGAGGCGGACCCCGGCGGCGAGCTCCCAGACGTTGGACTGCGCCGCTCCGTAGAGCCCGCGCGAGCAGAGCTCCGCGCGGGCGGCGTCGACCTTCCGGACGTTGTGGAAGACCGACCGCACGATCTCGCGGCGCCCCTCGGGCGCGAGGCGGACGAGCGCGGCCTCGGCGCCGGCGGCGTCCTTCGCGCCGGCGACGGCCCAGGCGGCCGCCTCGAGCGCCTTCTCGGAGGTGCGCCAGAGCGGCGCGTGCATCGTGCAGGTGAGCGAGGAGAGCAGGCGCGCGCGGTCGCGCGCGGAGGCGTCCTCGTAGAGCGTCCGGACGATCCAGAAGCCCTTCGGGCCGCGGAAGATCGCGGCGGGCCCGCGTTTTCCGGCGGCGTCCTCCCAGTGCGCGATCGCGCGGACGTCCGGCGCCGCGGTGCGCAGCGAGAAGACCGCGGAGGCGCGGGTCTCGACCCGGGCGGGCGCGTTGAGCGGGCGCGACTCGGCGAAGCGGAAGGCCGTCCACGCGCCGCCGCCCGGGGGCGGGGTGCGCTCCTTCGGCGGAGCCGTGACGCCGAACCACGCGGCGAGCTTCGGCGACTCCGAGCCGTGCACGACGACGCGGCCGCCGCGCGCGACGAAGGCGTCGAGCGCGGCGAGGTCGGAGCGGTCGACGCGCGAGAGGTGCAGCAGGTGCGCGACGCGGCAGGGCTCGCGCAGCGCGGCGGCGAGCGCGGACTGGGGGAAGACCGGCGCGGCGAGGCCCGCGCGGCCGAGGAGGCGCGAGGCGGAGACGGCGCGCGAGCGGGCGAAGCGGGC
>CAMNDA010000036.1 GCA_946534745.1 uncultured Verrucomicrobiota bacterium
TCGGCGGGCGTCCGGGGCGGGCCCGGGGGGATGAGGAGGCCGTCGCGCGTCTCCTCGGCGGCGCAGCCGAAGGCGCGGAGCAGGGCGCGGGTCGTCGCGAGCCGGTCGCTCTCCTTGAGGCGGAGCCGTTCGGCGCGGACGATGCGCGCGCCGGCCGGGGCGAAGGCGGCGGCGGCGGCGAGCGCGGGGACGAGGTCCGGGACCTGCGAGACGTCGAACTCCGGGACGCGCCCGCCCGCGGGCGCGGCGGCGAGTTGCGCGAGCAGGGCCGGGAAGACGGCGTCGCCCTGCAGCCCGGAGCGCGCGGGCGCGGCGAGCGAGACGCGCGAGCCGAGATAGTTCGCCAGGTGCCAGAACGCCTCCTGCGAGGCGTCGCCCTCCGTCTCGTAGGGGGCCGAGGGGGCGCGGTACCGGCCCCCGCCCTCCACGGCGTAGCCGGCGCGCGTCTCCGCGGCGTCGACGCCGAAGGCGCGCATCACGGCGAGCGTCATCTCGACGTAGGGCCGCGACTGCAGCGGCGAGGAGAGGCGGATCTCGGAGGGACCGTCCAGCAGCGGGAGCGCGAGCAGCAGCCCGGAGACGAACTGCGAGGAGACGTCGCCGGGCAGCTCGTATCGTCCGGGGCGGAGCCGGCCCGAGACGGCGAGCGGGAGGAACGCCCCGCCGCCGCGCGGGAACGCGAGCCGCGCGCCGGAGCCGGCGAAGGCGTCCGCGTAGGGCTGCATCGGCCGCTGCGGGAGGCGTCCGCGCCCCTCGAAGACGGCCTTGCGCCCGAGAGCGGCGGCGACGGGGACGAGCAGCCGCAGCGTCGTCCCGGACTCGCCGCAGTCGACCCGCGCCGGCGCGGCGTCCGCGGCGGCCGGCGCGAGCAGCGCCGCGAGCGCGCGGCGCGTGGCGGCGACGTCCTCCGACGGCGCGTCCGGCACGCGGCACGCGCCCGGCGCTCCCGCGAGCGCCGCGCAGATCATCGCGCGGTGCAGGAGGCTCTTGGAGGGAGGGATGCGGACTTCGCCGGCGAGGAGGCCGGGCCCGAGCGCAAGGTCGTCGTTCATGGGCGCGATGATACCAGAAACCCGCGGTCGGGGAAATGGAAAAGGTGCGCCGTTTTCCGCTTGTCCCTCCGGGGGCGTTGGGCTAGAATGCCGCGGCGTTTCCGCCACCGTTTCGCCATGGACACGAAAGACCCCGCCACGCCGCCGCAGGAGGATCCGCTCGAGCGGATCGGGGAGGCGCTCGGACACGCGTTCCGGGACCGGGCGCTCCTGGAGGAGGCGTTCGCGCATCCCTCCTGGGCGTGCGAGCATCCGGGCGCCCCGAGCAACCAGCGGCTCGAGTTCCTCGGCGACGCGGTCGTCGACCTCTGCCTCGCCCGCCTGCTCTTCGAGCGCTTCCCGGACGCGGACGAGGGCGGGCTCACCCGCCTGCGCGCGGAGCTCGCGAGCGGCCGCGCGCTCGGCCGCAAGGCCGCCGCGCTCGGCTTCGGCGCGGCGCTGCGCCTTGGCCGCGGCCAGACGCGCGAGGGCGGCGCGGAGAACCTCCACAACCTCGCCGACGCGATGGAGGCCGTCCTCGGCGCGGTGCTGCTCGACGGCGGCTTCGAGGCGGCCGACGCGGTCTTCCGCCGCCTCTTCGCGGAGGACGTCGCCGCGCTCTCCGCCGTCCCGGCGGGCGGCGAGAGCCCGAAGTCCGCGCTCCAGATCCGGACCGTCCGCCGCTTCGGCGCGGAGCCCGTCTACGAGGTCCTTCTCCAGGACGGGACGCCGAACGATCCGCGCTTCGTCGTCCGGGTCTCCGCCGCCGGCCTCTCGGCGGAGGGCGAGGGCCGCTCCAAGCGCGCGGCGGAGACCGCCGCCGCCTCCGCGCTCCTCGCGAAGCTGGGCGAGGACCCGGCCGAAAAGGAGTCGAAGGAATGACGGAGGAGACGAAAAAGCCCTCGCGCCTCGCGGCGTGGGCGGAAACGCTTCGCAACGCGCCGGACGACCGGGGCGTCGGCATCGGGCGGACGCTGGTGCTCTCGGTCGTGGTCGGCATCTTCGCCGGGCTCGGCGCGATCGCGCTCGTCTCGATGCTGCACTTCTTCGACTGGCTCTTCCTCGGGAAGATCGCGGGCGTCGCGCTCGGCGGGCCGGCGCACGAGCCGCAGCCCTTCAACCTGCCGGAGGCGACGGGCCCGGTCCGGCGCTGGGCCGTCGCGCTGCTGCCCGCGCTCGGCGGCCTCGCCACGGGGTGGTTCGTGCAGAGGTTCGCGCCGGAGGCCGCGGGCCACGGCACGGACGCGGCGATCGAGGCCTACCACTTCCGCGGCGGGCGCGTGCGGCCCGTCGCGATCCCCGTGAAGGCGCTCGCGACGTCGGTCCTCATCGGCACCGGCGGCTCGGCCGGGTGCGAGGGCCCGATCACGCAGATCGGCGCGGGCCTCGGCTCGTGGCTCGCGGGCGCGCTGCGGCTTCCCGTCGCCGCGCGCCGCAAGCTCATGGCCGCCGGCATGGGCGCGGGCGTCGGGGCGCTCTTCCACGCGCCGCTCGCCGGCGCGCTCTTCGCGGCGGAGCTGCTCTACCGCGACCTCGACCTGGAATACGAGGTGCTCGTCCCGGCGATCGTCGCGTCCGTGACGAGCCACACGCTCTACTCGCGCGTCTTCGGCTTCCAGCCGCTCTTCGACACGCCGCAGAACGCGTTCGGGCACCCGCAGATGCTGCTGCTCTACATTGTCCTGGCGCTCGTCCTGGCGCAGGGCGCGCGCCTCTACACGTGGGCGTTCTGGACGGCCAACGACCGCTTCGCCCGCTCGCGCATCCCCGCGTGGCTGCGCCCGGCCGTGGGCGGCCTCGCCACGGGCCTCGTCGGCTGCCTCTTCCTGCCGGCCCTCGGCTCCGGCTACGGGACGATCCAGGACGCGCTGCGCTTCGACTCGACCTGGACGCTCGGCGCGCACGGCGCGGCCTTCGCGCTGCTGGCCGGCGTGTTCCTGCTCAAGACCGCCACGACCGCCTTCTCGGTCGGCTCCGGCGGCTCGGGCGGCATCTTCGGCCCGGCGATCGTGTGCGGCGGCGCGCTCGGCGGCGCGGTGGGGATGGTCTTCGCGACGCTGCTGCCCTCGTGGCGTGTCCCCGTCGGTTCGTTCGTCCTCGTCGGCATGGTCGCGTTCTTCGGCTGCGCGGCCAAGACGCCGATCTCGATGATCCTCATGATCGGCGAGATGACGGGCAACTACCGGCTGCTCGTGCCCTCGATGTGGGTCGTCATCATCGCCTACCTGCTCACGCGCAAGGTCTCGCTCTACCGCTCGCAGCTCCCGAACCGCTTCGAGGCGCCCGTGCACCGCTCGGCGATCGTGTCGGGGACGCTGGGCTGCCTTACGGCGCGCGACGTGCTCGCTTCGCGCCGCGGCGACGGGCGGTTCGAGACGGTGACGCCGCACACGCCGCTCTCGTCGCTCTTCGACGCGTTCGCGCGCGGCGGGCAGAGCGTCTTCCCGGTGGCCGGCCCGGGCGGGGCGCTCTCGGGCGTCGTCGCGCGCCGCGACCTGGAGAGCGTGATGGAGACGGACCCGGTCTTCCGCCAGACCCTCCTCGTCGAGGACCTCTCGCTGGGCCGCCACCCCGTCGCGCGTGCGGGCGAGCCGCTGCGCGCGCTGCTCTCCAAGATGGACGCCGACGACGCCGAGGGGCTCGTCGTCGTCTCGGACGAGACGCCGCCGAGGCCCGTCGCGATCCTCACGCACAACGACATCGCCGCGGCCTACCAGGCGGAGATCGCCACCGCGCGCTAGGCGCGTGACATCGCCCTGCGATTGTGGTAGAGTCCGCGCCCTTTCCGAAACCACAACCCCGCCACGGAGCCCCTGCCATGCCCAGAGCCGCCAGGAAGAAGAACCCCACCATCCTCATCGTCACGCCGGAGATCACCTACCTTCCGGCCGGGATGGGCAACATGGCCAACCGCATGACCGCCAAGGCCGGCGGTCTCGCGGACGTCTCCGCCTCGCTCGTCTCCGCGCTCTTCGAGCTCGGGGCGGACGTGCACGTCGCGCTGCCCTACTACCGCAAGATGTTCCACATGGACGTGGGGAACCTCGTCGAGCGCGAGCTGCTCGTCTACAAGTCCGTCCTCCCCGAGTCCCGCATCCACCTGGCGCACGACCGCCTCTTCTACTACCGCGACCGCGTCTACTCCGGCGACGACCAGGTGAACCCCCGCATCGCCCTCGCCTTCCAGCGCGAGGTGATCAACAACATCATTCCCGTCGTCCGTCCCGACCTCGTGCACTGCAACGACTGGATGACGGGCCTCGTCCCCGCCGCCGCCCGCGCGATGGGCATCCGCTCGCTCTTCACGGTCCACAACATCCACACGCGCCAGCTCACGCTCCCCCAGATCGAGGACTTCGGCATCGACGCGGCCGAGTTCTGGAGCGAGCTGTACTACACGGCGATGCCGGGCAACTACGAGTTCACGCGCAACAACAACGTCCCGGTGGACCTGCTCGCCTCCGGAATCTTCGCCGCGCACTACGTGAACACCGTCTCGCCCGCGTTCCTCGACGAGATCGTCCGCGGCGAGCACGACTTCGTCCCGGACGCCATCCGCTCCGAGATCCGCGCCAAGGCCGCCGCCGGCTGCGCCGAGGGCATCCTCAACGCGCCCGACGGCAACAACGACCCCGCCACGGACGACGCGCTTCCGGAGAAGTACACGGCCGCCACGCAGGCCGCCGGCAAGCTCGCCGCCAAGCGCAGGCTGCAGGAGGACCTCGGCCTCGACCGCGACGACGGCGCCACGATCCTCTTCTGGCCCTCGCGCCTCGACCCGGTGCAGAAGGGCTGCTCGCTCCTCACCGACATCCTCTACTCGATCGTCCATCGCTACTGGGACCGCAACCTGCAGGTCGTCGTCGTCGCCAACGGCGCCTACCAGGGCGTGTTCCGCGACATCGTGAACTTCCACGGCATCCACAACCGCGTCGCGGTGGCGGACTTCAACGAGCCGCTCTCTCGCCTCGCCTACGCGGGCTCGGACTTCGTGCTGATGCCGTCGCTCTTCGAGCCGTGCGGCCTCCCGCAGATGGTCGGCGCGCTCTACGGGTCGCTCCCGATCGTTCGCGACACGGGCGGGCTCCACGACTGCGTCGAGACGATCGACGCCGCGCGCTCGACCGGAAACGGCATCGTCTTCCGCGACTACGACGCCAACGCGCTCTCGTGGGCGATCGACCGCGCGATGGACTTCCGCGCGCTGCCGGCCGCCGTGCAGCGGCGCGAGGTCTCGCGCGTCATGCGCGACGCCGCGCAGCGCTTCAACCACAAGGTCTGCGCGAAGGCCTACATCGACATGTACGAGCGGATGCTCAAGCGCCCGCTCGTCGCGCGGTCGTAGCCCCCGATGGCGGACTCCTGGCAGCGGCAGCTCCGCCGTGCGGCGCGCTCGCTCGACGAGCTCCGCGCGCGGTTCCTCCCCGGCCTGGAGATCACGCCGGAGATGCGCGAGGCGGAGCGGCGCTTCCCGACGGCCGTCACGGAGCACTACGCCTCGCTCGTCGAGCGCCCCGACTTCTCCGACCCGATCTTCCGCCAGTGCGTCCCTTCCGGCGAAGAGCTCGTCCCCGCGCCGTGGGCCTCGCGCGACCCGCTCGCCGAGGAGCCCTGCTCGCCGCTGCCGCGCCTCGTCCGGCGCTACCCCGACCGCGCGG
>CAMNDA010000037.1 GCA_946534745.1 uncultured Verrucomicrobiota bacterium
CGTGTAGTAGGGGTGGCACGCGGAGCAGGAGTTGACGTGCATGTCCTTCACGGTCGAGTTCGTCTGGAACACGTTGCCGCAGGAGCAGGTCACGGTCGCGGGACCGTATTCGGGATGGATGTCCTTCTTCATGGGTCTTCTCCTCTGGGCTACGCGAGCGCGGCCTTGGCGGTCTGGACGAGCTGCTCGAACGCGGCGGGGTCGTTCACCGCCAGGTCCGCGAGGATCTTGCGGTTCAGGGCGACCTTCGCCTTGGCGAGGCCCTCGACGAAGCGGCTGTAGGTGATGCCGAGCGGACGGACCGCGGCGTTGATGCGGACGATCCAGAGCGAGCGGTAGTCGCGCTTGCGGAGCTTGCGGTGGATCGTGGCGTAGCGCTGCGCGTGGTCGACGGCCTCGGTGGCGGTGCGGAAGCGCTTGCTGCGGCCTCCGTAGAAGCCCTTGGCGAGCTCGAGCCGCTTGCGGCGGCGTTCGCGGGATGCGGGTGCGTTGGTGGAACGGGACATGGCGTGTTTCCTCCAGGGGGTTGTTGGCGGTTACGACTGGAGCAGAGACTTGACCGTCTTGGCCTGTTCCTTGTTGCCGAGCGTCTTCGTGCCGCGCAGGTTGCGCTTGCGCTTGCGCGACATGGAGCTGAGCAGGTGGGACTTGCCGGCGCGGGTCGCGAGGACCTTGCCGGTCGCGGTGACGTGGCAGCGCTTCTTCGCCGCCTTGTTGGTCTTCTTCTTGGGCATGGCTGTGTTTCCTTTGGGGTTCCTGTTCGCCTCGGGCGCTCGCGCCCGCCGGCCCATCGCCGGGCGGCTGCAGGGAGAAACGGCTTTCGCGGCCAGACGGATAATGGTGGAGCGGATGAGATTCGGACTCACGACCCCCGCGTTGCGAACGCGATGCTCTACCAACTGAGCTACCGCCCCATTGCGTTTGGTTGCGAAAACGGCGCGGAGGTTAGCACAGCGCCCCCCCGAAAGCAAGCGGAAAATCGCTAGTCCTTCAGGAGCGCGAAGAAGCGCTCCTCGTAGGCCGAGAAGACGCCGTGCCTCTGCAGCAGCGCGCCGAGGCGCTTCACGAGCGAGCGGTCCTTCGCCGCCGCCGCGAACGCCTCCTCGATCTCCTGCCGCGCGTCCGGCGCGAGCGCCGCGGCCGCGCCCTGGTCGAAGAGGTGCTTCTCCGCCATCTCGCGGATGTTCTTCTTCGCCGAGCGGTTCACCACCTCCCAGAACAGGCGCACGAGCGAGACGTCCCACGGCTCGTCCACGCCGCGCACGAGCGCGAGGTAGGGGTCCTTGCGCGCGGCGACGTCCTTCGAGACGTCCGCGAGCACGGCGTCGATCGGGCGCGTCACCAGCTCCTCGCTGAACGACTCGCGCCTCAGGGTGTAGCCGTAGCGCAGGATGTGGACGTCGTCCTCGTGCTCCGCGAGCCAGCGCACGTACTTGCGCGCCTCCTCGCCGAAGCCCTCGAGCAGCATCTCCGAATACGCCGAGGGGGTGATGATCTGCGGCTTCAGCAGCTTCATCCGCCCCGAGCGCACGTGGCACTTGCCGACGCTGTCCATCAGCTCCGACACGACGATGTAGTTCACGAGCGTGTTGCCGAACGTCTCCAGCATCCCGGTGGGCGGGACGAGGATCTCCGTGTTCGCGACCGCGTAGCGGAAGTCGAGTGAATTGGGTTCGCTCATGTCCGTTCGGAAGGATCGATAGGCAATGCTGAATGCTGAATGCTGAATGCCGGGGCGGAGCCCGGCCGTCAGGACTTCGAGAGGCGCTGGCCGTCCTTGGTGTCCTTCACGGTCCAGCCGAGGGCGGCGATGGCGTCGCGCAGGCGGTCGGACTCGGCCCAGTTCTTCGCCTGGCGCGCGGCGGCGCGCTGGTCGAGGAGGGACTGGACCTCGGCGGGGATCGCGGCGGCGGGGCGCGCGAGGACGCCCAGGACCGTGTCCATGCGCGCGAGCGCGGCGAGGGCCGAGGCGGCGCCGGCGGCGTCGAGCGAGCCGGCCTGCGCGAGGCGGTTGCCCTCGTTCACGAGCGCGAAGACCGCCGCGAAGGCGAGCGGGGAGTTGAGGTCGTCGGCGAGGGCGGCGGCGAAGGCGGAGAGGTGCTTCTCCGGCCAGGACGGAGCCTGGCCGTCAGGACTCGGGGCCGCGCCCCCCGAACCCCCTGCGGGGGCGGCGAGGGCCTCCATGCGCACGGTGAACTCGTCGATGCGGGCGAGCGCGGTGCGGGCGGCGGCGAGGGCGTCGAAGGCGAAGTTGAGCGGCTGGCGGTAGTGGCCGCCGAGGAGCACGTAGCGGATCTCGCGGCCGGTGTAGCCCTTGGCGAGCAGGTCGCGCAGCGTGAAGAAGTTGCCGGCGCTCTTGGACATCTTCTCGCCGTTCACGCGCAGGTGCGCGCAGTGCATCCAGAGCTTCACGAACGGCTTGCCGGTGGCGCACTCGGCCTGGGCGATCTCGTTCTCGTGGTGGGGGAAGAGGTTGTCGATGCCGCCGGTGTGGATGTCGAACGTCTCGCCGAGGTACTTCGTGCTCATCGCGGAGCACTCGATGTGCCAGCCGGGGCGGCCGGGGCCCCACGGGGAGTCCCACTTCACGTCGCCGTCGTTCTCGTCCCACGCCTTCCAGAGCGCGAAGTCGCCGACGTCGTCCTTGGCGTATTCGTCGTTGGAGATGCGGACCGAGGCGCGCATGCCGGAGCGGTCGAGGTGCGCGAGCTTGCCGTAGTCCGGGTCCTTCGCGACGGAGAAGTAGACCGACTTGTCGGGCGCCTGGTAGGCGACGCCGCTCTCGAAGAGCTTCCCGATGAGCGCGATCATCTCCGCGACATGGTCCGTCGCGGCCGGGTAGACCGTGGCGCGCTCGATGCCGAGCGTGTCGAGGTCCTCGAAGAACGCCTTCTTGTAGGTCGCCGTGTAGTCGCGCAGCGGGACGCCGGCCTCGCGCGAGCCCCGGATCGTCTTGTCGTCCACGTCCGTGAGGTTCATGACGTGCGTGACCTTCAGCCCCGCGTATTCGAGCGTGCGGCGCAGCAGGTCCTCGAACATGTAGGCGCGGAAGTTGCCGATGTGGGCGTAGTTGTAGACCGTGGGGCCGCAGGTGTACATCCGGACCGTGCCGGGGACGAGCGGCTCCAGCGGTTCGACGCGGCGGGTGAGCGAGTTGTAGAACGTCAGTTGCATGGCGGCGCGGATTCTAGCAGAACGGGCGCCGCGGGGCAAACCGCCAGCGCGGCGCGGAGCTCCTCCGCGGAGCGAGCAATCGCCTCCAGCGGATCCCAGCGCAGCTCGACGTCGCGCAGAATCGCCGAGCCGGCCGGATCGGCCGGCGGCAGCGAGGCGGAGAGCCGAAGGGGCGCCGCGCGCCGGAGGCGGAACGGGACCGCGAAGGCCACGGCGTCGCCGCCCTCCAGGGGAACGACGTCGGGAGGCCCCGACTGCCCGTCCACGAGCCGGACGGACTCGATCCAGTCGGCGTCGCCGGCCCTCACGGTGAACCGGAGGCGGTACGCCCCCGGAGGCAGGAGGAACGGTAGGGGCTCGCCGGGGAAGGCGGGCAGCTCGCCGATGCTCGCGCGGGCGAAGTCGCGATGGGAGAAGACGGGGGCGCCGCGCACGGCCGCCGCCTCCGGGAACGGGCCGCGGCCCTCCTCCGCCGCGCGCAGGCGCTCCGCGAGGACGTCCCAGGCGGCGAGCGCGGCGGCCGCCCTTCTCCGCCACGCGGGATCCGGCTCCTCGCCCGCGGCGAGCGCC
>CAMNDA010000038.1 GCA_946534745.1 uncultured Verrucomicrobiota bacterium
GGCAGCGGCGGCGGCGCCGGCCCCTGCTCCGACGTCGTCACGGCCCCGACGGCCGTCCCGCCCGAGCTCGGCAACGCCGGCGGCAAGGGCTCCGGTTCGACCGCGGGCGGCTACAACAGCGCCGCGGCCGGCGGCGGCGGCGCGGGCGGCCCCGGCGCGGACGGCCATTCGTCGGACGCCGCGTCCGGCTCCAACCGCCGCCAGGCCGGCAGCGGCGGCCCCGGCGTCGCGAGCGACATCACGGGCGAGACGCTCTGGTACGCGGGCGGCGGCGGCGGCGGCACGTGGTACGATTCCAACGGCGGCTACAAGGGTCTCGGCGGCAGCGGCGTCGGCGGCAACGGCGGCGGCTACACGACCGAGGTGAACCAGGGTGCCGTGTCCCCCACCGCCGGAGCGGCGGGCACCGGCTCGGGCGGCGGCGGCGGCGTGCAGTACAGCAACTGCTCCGACGCGGCGCGGCGCGGCGCGGCGGGCGGTTGCGGCGCGTTCATCCTGCGCCTCGCGGCCGACGAGTCCTCCGACCTGCCCGAGGTCGTGCTCGAGACGCTCGCGGCCGGCGCGACGTCCGTCGACGCCGTCCTCGCGCTCCGCAACGCCGGCGCATCGGAGACGGCGGACCTCTCGCTCGCCTACGGCGCGGCGGAGGACGCGCTCGACCTCTCGGCGCCCGTCGCCGCTGCCGCGGCGCCGGGCCTCTACACGGCGACCGTCGACGGTCTCGCGCCGGGGCGCACGTGGTACTTCGCGCCCGTCGCGTCGAACGCGGGCGGCGCCGTCACCGGCGCGGTGCGGAGCGTGACGCTCCCCGCCGCCGGCGCGCTCCCGGCCGGCGACGGCTCCTTCGGCCTCTGGCAGACCATGCGCGCCACCACGGCGGCGGCGTTCGCCGGCGCCTTCACGAACGCCTCGCTCTGGGCCGAGGCGTCGTCGTCCAACGTCGTCTCCGGCGCGCTCGCGGCGGACGCGAAGGTCTACGTCTTCGAGGACCCCGCCACGGGACTCTCCCACGTCTGGCCGCAGGCCCCCGCCATCGCCGCCTACCGCGGCTGGATCTACCTCGAGGGCGGCCGGACCGTCGTCTTCGGCTCCCGCTGCGCGGACAGCGTGTCCGTCGCGGTCGACGGCCGGACGCTCATCTCCGTCGTGAAGTCCGCCAAGACCGAGACCTTCGGCTCGATCGAGACGGAGGAGTCCGGCTGGCACGAGATCGAGGTGCGCGTCGGCCACACGACGGGCACGTTCGGCCCGGACGGCGACGGCAACGCCTCGTGGAGCTCGTTCGGCGTCGCGTTCAACGCGAACGGCTCCACGTCGCCGATGCCGGAATCGGGATGGACCCTCCTGCGCGACGACGGCTCGGGGTCCCTGCTCCGCCCGTTCCGGCCGGAGGCAAGGACCCTGAGCCTTGTCTCGCAGAGCGTCGCAGGGGGCTCGCTTGCGCTCGGCGCCAAGGTCGGTTCGGGCGAGAATGCGGCGCATGCGTATCTCGTTTACGGCGCCGAGGACTTCGGGACCCTAGGATCCCTGGACAGTCTAGCGGCCCTAGCGGCGCTAGGCAATCTAGGCTGGACCGTGAGAGACCTCGGCGAGGTCGCGGCCTCGGCCGAGGCCGCCGACCTCGCCGCCACGGTGGCGGGGTGGGGGAGCGCCGCGAAGGTCGCGCGCCTCGTCCTCGAGACGGAGGGCATGCTCGCGTGGACCGAGCCGGTGACGTTCACCGCGACGGCGCTCCCGAGAGTCCTCGACGTCGTCGTGTCGGACTACGGGCTCGGCGATCGCGCGACGTTCCGCGCGAGCGTCTCCGGCGGCGCGGCGCCCTACGCGGCGACGCTGCTCCTCGGCGACGACGCCTCGTCGCTCGCCGCCGCCGCGACGGCGGCCGTGCCCGCGGCCGGCGGGTTCTCGCTCGACCTTTCGGGCCTCGCCCCCGGCGCGCAGCACTGGTTCCAGGTCGTCGTCCGCGACGCCTCCGGCGCCACGGCGCGCAGCGAGGTCCTCTCGTTCGTGACGCCCGGCGCGTCGCGCGTCTTCGATTACACGGACGGCAACACCGAGTCCCTCTGGCAGGCCGCCAACCCGTTCGAGAACCGGCAGCGCACGATCGTCTTCGGCGGCATGCTCACCGAGCTCGGGGCGGGCGAGACGACGGTCCGGCTCCTGCGAAAACAGACGTACTGCGGCTTCCCCGGCGCGAGAACGACCGAGCCGCACGAAGGCGAGGAACTCGTTCTCTCCGCGGCCGGCGCCTACACGCTCCCGGTCCTCCTCGACTGGGATCAGGACGTCGCGTGGAACTGGTCCGTCTCCAACGGGACGGAGACCCTGAGCTGGGGCCCGACGGCGCAGGTCCGCGACTCGCAGGGCTGGGCGCGCAACGTCACCGTCATCGACGCCACGACCTACACGTGGACGGGCGGCGACGGCCTCTGGTCCGACACGGACAAGTGGACGTCGGACGGCGTCTGGGACGACGTCGCGGGCTATCCGCGCCGCGGCGCCTACGCGGTCTTCCCCGCCGGCACGAACGTCGTGTCCGTCCCCGACTCCTCGGCCACCAACCGCTTCTCCCGGCTCACGATCCCGGCGAACGCGACCGTCACGATCCGCGCCGCGGAGGGCGCGACCGACGCGACGCTGCGCATGCAGAGCGAGGACTACGTCTCCTCCGGACGCAGCTACGGCTTCTCCCAGGGCAAGTCCTCGACGCTACGCTTCGAGGGCGCGGGACTCTTCGTGAACCTCTACGGCTCCTGGGCCTGGTATCCGAACGACACGGATACGTCGGTCGTGTTCGCGGACGGCGTCCGCGCCCGGATCGGCACGGGCAGCAACAACTACGGCTGGACCGCGAACGGAAAGGCACGGTCCCTCTTCTGCGTCACGAACGGCGCGGAGGTCTCCCTGCTCGGCGCCTTCGTCCTGAACGGAAGCGCCTCGCAGCTGGTCGTCGACGACGCGAAGCTCCTGCAGGCCTACTACGGCGGCGACAACAGCGGCGTGTTCCTGCGCACCAGCGGCGCCGCGACCAAGCCGGCCGCCGTCGTCATCCGCGGCGCGGCGCCCGTCCTGCAGGCCGGCCGGCGGTTCATCGCCCAGTCTTCCGACAGCGGCACCAGCCCGCAGTACGTCGACTTCGAGGTCCCGGAGGGCGGCTGGGCCGAGGCGCCGATCCGAACGACCGCGTCGAACACCTACCAGTTCGGACAGGGCGGCACGTCGAACTTCAAGCTCGTCCTGCGAATCCCGACGAACTCTCCCGCCGCGCTCGCGGGCGAAACGCTCGACGTGCCGCTCGTCCGCTGGCCCACGGGGTTCTACACGAACGCCGTCGAGCTCTCGACGAACAACCTTCCGCACCCCGCCACGGACTACTTCTACACGGCGCCCGACACGGCGAGCGGCGGGACGACGCTCTGGGCGCGCCTCGTGGGCTGGGCGGACACGGACGCGCCGCAGGTCTCCGACGTGCGCGTCGTGTCGCAGGCGATCGGCTCGGCGGAGATCTCCTTCGCCGCGATCCCGGGGCGCGACGCCGGCGGCGCGTTCCTCGCGACGGCCGTCTCCGCGCAGGTCGTCGACGGAAACGGCGACCCCGTCGAGGGCGCGACCGTCGTCCTCTCGGCGGACTCCGTCGCGGCGCCGGCCGTCCTGAGGGCGTCGCTCTCCGGCCTTCCCGAGAACGCGTCCCTCGCGCTGCGCTTCGCGCTCTCGGACGGAACGCACGATCCCGTCGCGACGGACTTCGCGTTCGTCTCGGCCGCCGACTACGCCGAGGGGTCGAGCGAGGACGCGACGGCGTTCGAGGACGGCCCCTTCACCGTCTGGACGTTCACGAACGCGGCCGCGGCCGCGCAGTCGCTGACCGTGACGAAGGCCGGCTGGGCCGACGTCCTGATCGTGGGCGGCGGCGGCTCCGGCGGCGGCGGCTCGTGGTGGAACTGCGGCGGCGGCGGCGGCGGCGGCGGCCAGGTGGTCGCCACCAACCTCTACCTCCTGCCCGGCGACTACGGCGTCGCGGTCGGCGCGGGCGCCCCGGCGCCGTCCGGGTCGCGCGAGACGGCCGGTTCGGCCGGGAAGCGGTCCGGCTTCGCCGGCATCGACGCCGCCGGCGGCGGCTACGGCAGCTCCAACAACAAGGGGGCGGGC
>CAMNDA010000039.1 GCA_946534745.1 uncultured Verrucomicrobiota bacterium
CCACGGAGGTGGCCTCGCATCACATCCTCGCCTTGAGCCCGGCGATTTCCGAGGCGTCCAGCTTCGTGAACGCAAAGCATTTTTTGCCGAGATCCTTGAGCGACGCGCCGATCAGGTAGAGTTCGCGGTCGTCGACGACGAGGAAGCGGTCGTGGAAGTTTTCGCGGAAGCGCTCTTCACCAGCCTGTCGACGAACGCCCGCGCGTCCCACAGCTGGCCGTCGTAGAAGACGCCCTGAAGGGGCGGCGTCTGCGTCCGGACGAAGAAGTCGACCTTCTCCTCCATCGCCGTCAGGCGACGGTCGTGCTCGGCGAACCGCCTGTCCGTCTTGTCCTCGATTAGGTTCAAACGGGCGTTGACGGAGTACCCACGCAGCAGGTATTCCTTCAGAACGGCTGTCGCCCACTGGCGAAACCGGACTCCAAGCACAGAATTCACGCGGTAGCCGACGGAAATGATGGCATCGAGGTTGTAGCACGTCACCAGCCTTCGGACTCGCCGGGCGCCTTCCCGGCGAACCAGGAAGAAATCCTTCCTAGTTGACTCGGGCGCCAACTCGCCGCCTGCGTAGATGTTTTCCAGATGGAGACGCACGTTTCTCGTGGTGCATCCGAACAACGTTCCCATCTGGCTCTGGGTGAGCCACACCGTTTCGTTTTCGAGACGGACGTCAAGCCGGAGCGTTTCATCCGGCTGGTAGACGACGATCTCGTTCTTTTGCGGCGGCGAGACTTCTTGCGGTTCACAATCATTGGGTTCTGGCATGGGGGATCCTTTCTGTTCGGGGGTGGTATGGGGATGTATCGCGGTCCGTTCCCGCGGAACGGGGGATAGACTGCCACAACGCCCCGGCAAAAATGTCGCCTGGCAGGCGACATTTTTGCGGTTGGAAGTCGCGCGGGAGTGTGGTAGACTCGGCGGCGACTTTCCGACCGCGCGGCCCGACCGATCGACCGTGCGACCGTCCGACCGTCCGACCGCTCGACCATGCTCTACCATCTCCAGTTTCTCGCGAAGGCGTGGGGGCCGCTGCGCCTCTTCTCCTCGCACACGTTCCTCGCCAGTTTCGGCGCCGCGCTCGCGGCGCTGCTCGTGGGGCTCCTGCTGCCCCGCCTCTGGAACCTCCTGCCGCGAGACCGCGGCAAGGCGCTCGTGAAGGAGGGCGCCGCGTCCGCCGGCAAGCCGACCGGCGCGGGGCTGATCCTGCTGCTGCTCGTGCTGCCCGTCCTCGCCCTCGTGCTGCCGCTCGGCGACCGGTGGGGCGACCCGGACCTGCGGCAGTGGGGCGTCGTTCTCTGCCTCTTCGCCGCGATGGCGACGGGCTACTTCGACGACCGGGCCGAGCGCCCGTGGGGCCGCACGAAGAAGGGCCTGCTGGACCTGGCGGTCTCCGTCGCCGCCGCGCTCTGCCTCTCGGGCTTCTCCGACGTGCAGGTGTGGCTCCCGCTCGACACGGTGCTGCGCGCCGCGCCGGCCGACCCCGCCGCCGGCTACCAGCCGCTGCTCGTGCCGTGGTGGGGGCACCTGCTCTACGCCGTCCCGATCCTCTGGATCACGATGAACGCGACGAACTGCACCGACGGCGTCGACGGCCTCGCGGGCTCGCTCTCGCTCGTGGCGCTCTTCAGCCTCGCGGCGTTCCTCTACGGCGTGATCGGCCACGAGGAGGCCGCGCGGTACCTGCTCGTCCCGCACGACCCGGCCGGCGCCCGCTGGGCGATCCTGTGCTGCGTCGTGGGCGGCGGCGTGGCGGGGTACCTCTGGCACAACGCCGCGCCGAGCCGCGTGCTGATGGGCGACGCCGGCTCGCGCGCGCTGGGCCTGCTCATCGGCGTCGCCGTCCTCGCGACCGGCAACCCGTTCGTCGGCCTCGCGATCGCGCCCGTCATCCTCGCCAACGGCGCGACGGGCCTGCTGAAGATCCTGCTCCTCAAGGGCCTCGCACGCCTCGGCGTGGACACCGGCTCGCCGGACGACGCCACGCGCGGCCACTGGCTCGCGCGCAAGCTGCGCAGCGTGCGCTTCCCGCTGCACGACCACTGCCGCGCGAAGCTCGGCTGGTCGGGCGAGCAGGTGCTCGTGCGCTTCGTCCTCGTCCAGGCGGCGCTGATGCCCGCCCTGTTCCTCCTCCTCGTCAAGATCCGCTAGCCCGGTCCCGCCGCCATGATCCCGCTCCTGCTCAAGTCGTTCGCGCTCGTGTTCGTCGCCGAGATGGGCGACAAGACCCAGCTCTCGACCCTCGCGCTCGCCTCGTCCGGCGACGCCGCGGCGAGGCACCCGCAGCTCTCGGTGTTCCTCGGCTCGGCGCTCGCCCTCGTCTGCACCTCCGCGGTCGCCGCGCTCTGCGGCGCGTGGATCGCGCGGCATGTGAGCCTGCGCTATGTCAAGATCGGCGCGGCGCTGCTCTTCTTCGTCTTCGGCGCGGTCTACCTGCGCGAGGGGCTCCTGGAGGGCGCCGCGCGGTGAGGGAGGCGCGCACCTGGGTCGAGACGACCGCGGACGACGCGCACGTCCGCCGCGAGCGCGCGAAGGCGCGCGCGCTGCGGCAGAGCGCCTGGTGGCGCGCGCAGCTCGCGAAGGGGCGCTGCCACTACTGCGGCGGGACGTTCCCGCCCGCGGAGCTCACGATGGACCACCTCGTCCCCGTCGCGCGCGGCGGGCGCTCGGAGCGCGGCAACGTCGTGCCGTGCTGCCGCGCGTGCAACGCGTCGAAGGGCTGCCTCACGCCCGCCGAGCAGATCCTCGACTCGCTCGGACTCGCGGACCCCGCCGCGGAGCCGGCGCCGCCGGAGGGCGGCGCGGAGGGCAAGGGGGCATGACTCCGCGCGCGCTCTCCCCGGCGCGGCGGGGGG
>CAMNDA010000040.1 GCA_946534745.1 uncultured Verrucomicrobiota bacterium
CCCCGCCGATGGAGGTCTTTCCCGCCGTGCAGGAGACGGGGCCGCCCAGGTAGGCGAGCATGTTCAAGTCGGGCCCGGTCTGCATGTAGCCGACTTCGCCGCCGTCGAAAAGGACCCTGGCCGAGCCGTCCGGCCAAAGCGAGAGCGCGATGTTGTGCCAGCGGCCGTCTTCCGGATAATCCACCAGGCCGGTCCCGGACGCCCCCGCGGCGTTTTCCCGGTGGATTGCCAGGTAGACCTTTTCGTCGTCGGGAGGCGTGGTCCTGATGTCCATGGCCACGAAGTCGCAGGCGTCGTTGGTCGCGCTCCCGGTCCGGAGCGCGAAGACGGAACGCGGGTCGTGGTTCCGCGGGTTGCCGTCCAGCTTCGCCCAGAACATCACGGTGCCGCCGTTCGCCGCGTCGAAGTAGGCGCGCGTCGCGAACGTGGCGGCGGAATTGGTCGTGTCGAGGTAGACGCCGCGGTTCTGCGAATAGACCGACTCGGCGGCGCTGCCACGCTGCGAGGCGATGACGATCTCCGGCGTCTCCCGGGGTTCCGGCCAGCGCGCGCGGTAGACCTGCGGGAGCGTCGGGATTTCGACCGCGGCGGGCATCCCCTCCTCCTTGATCGTGGTGTTCCACCAGACCTCGATCGGCTTCTCCGCGACGTTGACCGCGTAGACCACCGACGCGTACGTGTTGGTGTCGGAGCCTTCGGAGGAGGCGGACGAGGTCTGGTTCGTCTGCGAGGAGGCGGACGACTGCGGCTCGCGGTAGAGGCGGTGGTTGAAGTGGTCGCCCGAGACGGGCGGATAGACGTAGCCGGGGCTGTCGGGGTCGCAGGAGGGCGAGAACGTCCCCGCCGTGCCGGCGACCGAGCCGCCGCGAAGGCGCAGCTCGGAGCCGACGGGGACCGTCTGCTCCTCGAGCGTGAAGTACTCGGGGTTGGAGCGCAGGATCGAATGGAGCGGGACGAACCAGACGTCGTCGTCGACCGCGAGCTTCAGGAGCGACCAGCCCTCGGAAGTCGTCCGGAACGTGCCGTCGGACTCCACGGCGCGGGCGTGGCCCTCGGGGTCCTGGTAGCCCATCAGCGTCGGCGTGAAGGAGTCGGGGACGAAGATCGGGCGGCCCGTGTCGCCGCCCTGGTCGCCGCGGACGAACACGGTGGCGTCCTTCGGCCAGTCGCACTCGTACTGGTCGAGCTCGAACGGCCACTGGACGAGCATCTCGTCGGTCTCCATCCAGTACACCTCCGCGTTCCAGCGGCTGCCGACGGTGGGGCGCAACGGGAAGACGGCGCCGTTCTTCGGGCTGTAGGAATGCTTGCCCTTGTGCTGGTAGAGGTAGTCGCCGCGGTCGTCCGTGGGCTGGACGACGGTGGGGCGCGCGCGCAGGCCGGCGGTCGGGTAGCCGCGGCCGTCGGGCTTGAGCTGGCGGCCGATCTCGCCCGTCATCGCGTTCACGACGGGGCGGCAGACCTCGACCGTCTGCACGTGCAGGAGGCGCTCGAAGGTGCCTGTGTCGTAGTAGGCCATCACGACCTGCCCCTGCAGCTCGCCGTAGGCGTAGAGCATCTTGGTCGACGGGTCGTTGTAGAGGCCGGAGACGACGCGGTTCGTGAGGACCTGCGCCATGCCGGCGGTCACGTTCGTGTAGACGCCGTAGGCCGGCTTCACGAGCTCGTCGGGGCCGTAGAACTTCACGAACTTGCCGCTCAGGTCGATCGGCGGGCCGTTGTAGGGGTGGTCCGTCCAGTAGATGCGGCGCGGGCGGCCGGAGCAGCAGGACGAGACGACGTAGGTCATCTCGACCGCGCTGCCGTTCTCGAGGACCCACGCGAAGCGGACCGTGCCGCCGAGCGTGGCGTAGACGCGCTGGCCGGCGGCGTCGAAGAGGAAGCCCTCCGTGCCGTCCCGGACGAAGCGCTCGTAGGTGGCGGCCCAGTCGACGCCCGGCGGCGGGGCGACCAGGTCGCCGAGGTAGTATTCGGGCTTGGTGCGCTCGATCGCGAAGCCGGCCTCGGCGGCGGCGAGCTTCACGCCCTCCTCGCCGGCGACGGCCTGCAGGGACGACGCGGCGTTGGTCGCGACGTCCCAGCCCGGCGCCACGACCGCCATCGCGGGATACAGCGCGTTGGACGAAAGCCACTCGTTGTCGTTGGTGCTGCTCGTGTTCAGCAGCGTCGGTGCGCCGGGCACGCCGAGCGTATACCCGGCGTCGGCGGCAATGCCGCTCGCTGGCGCGAGCAACATCGCCGCCGCCGCAGTGACGAGTGACGAGTGACAAGTGACGAGTTTCATGCGATGAAGGAAATCGAGGGGGAAAAGGTGGGGGCGAGAAGCGTTCATTGTGCGGCCAGCCTTTCTTCGACTGTTTTGCAGGAGGCGGAAAGCATCTTCCGGAGTTCTTCGCAGTCGGCGCGAAGCGATTCGGTTTCGTTTGCGGGAAGAAGTCCGCAACGTTCGAACAGACGGATCCAGAACAGGGTTTCGGAACATTCCTTGAGGGATATCTTGCATTTGTTTCGCAAAGGGCTCTCCTTCATCTTTCTTTCCTCGTCACTCTTTTCACTCATCACTCTTTTCACTCGTCACTCGTCACTCGTCACTCGTCACTCGTCACTCGTCACTCGTCACTGCGCGGCAAAGCCGCGCTAGCGGACGCGCATGATGTAGCACAGCGCATAATACGGCGGGCGGTTCTCGTGGGGCTGGTCGCCGCCGGTCTTGTTGGTTTCCCTCTGGTTGGCGTTCTGGGGCCTGTCCTTGTAGTGCTCGGAGGCGTCGTAGATGTAGTTGTCGTCGTCCCACGAGAGGTCGAAGTCCGCGCCCTTGAAGTCGTAGGTGTGCGAGTGCGGCGGCAGCTCGGAGACCGTCAGCTTGTGCCTGTCCTCGCCGCCCGTGTCGCCGGCCTTGTACTGCCCGCCCGCGGCGACGACGAAGCGGTTGCGCAGGTCGGGGGTCTTGCGCCCGTTTGCGGTCTGGCCGTTGCAGAGCGCCCAGCCGTTCGGGATGTCGGACTCCGCGCCGTTCCACGCGACGATGCCGCCGACGGGGATCGTGCCGTAGCCCGCGAGCTCGCCCGCGACCGACAGGTTGCCGTTCGCGCGCACGCCGCCGGCGGTTCCGAGCGTCCCGGCGGTG
>CAMNDA010000041.1 GCA_946534745.1 uncultured Verrucomicrobiota bacterium
CAGCGAGCCTGAGGGGGTGTCCCGCGCGGAGTCCGCGGAGGCCAAACCTCACGCAGAGCCCGCAGAGAAAATGCCGAGTGCCGAGCCCGAGCCGAAGGCGAAGGGCGAACGCGAGGCATCGCCGCCCGACAGGGCGGAGCGAGGAGAGCGAAGCGAACCGAGCGTCAACGCAGAGCCCGCCGCGCCCCGAGCGGCGAAGCCGCGAGCTCCAAATCCGGCGCGCAGCGGCGGTCGCTGCGCGCGGCGCCCGCCGTTGCGCGCCGAGGTTTCCCTGATTGACGGCTCGATCCTCAAGGGCACCCTCCGACAGCACGCGATTCCCGCGCGTTCCCGGAACCTCGGCGACATCCGCGTGCGCCTGGGCAAGGTCGAATCCATCGCCTTCGGCAAGCCCGGCGCCCCCGCGATGATCGCCTTCCGGAACGGCGACGCGCTCTCCGTCCGGTTCCCCGCCGATCGCGCGTTCGTCACGATGGAAACCCTCGTCGGCCGCGTGCGCGTCCCCTTTGACAAGATCTCCTCGCTCTCGTTTGATCCTCCCCATTCAGCATTCAGCATTCAGCATTCAGCATTGCTCTACCACTGCACCTTCGACTCCGCTTCCTCGATCGAGCATCCCGCAGCCGGCCCCGCCGGCACGTTCCTCGGCGGCGAGTTCGTTCCGGGAAAGAAGGGCCGCGCGCTGCTCGTGAAGGCGCGTACGCCCGCGGCGGAGGTGCCGTTCCCGACGGGCCTCATGCGGCCGGAGGGGTGCATCGAGTTCTGGGCTCGGATCCCGGGCGCCACGAAGGAGACGCGCTATCCCGACGGCGGCAGCCCGCAGTTCTTCGCGATGGGCGTCGGCAAGTGGGTCAACACGTTCGTGAAGTACACCGCCAACGACGGCTTCGGCACGGGCGGCCTCCATGCCGACCTGCCCGGCTCGGCCTACGTCTCCTCGCTTCCCTCGTGGGGCGGAACCGCCGCCTATCCCGACTTCCTCGGCGATCCCTCCGCGTGGCACCACTACGCGCTCGTGTGGTCGGAGAAGGGCCTCGACGCCGCCTCCGAGGCGCTCGGCCGCCGCGTCGTGAGCGCGCTCTACGTCGACGGCCGCCTCGTGAACCCCGCCTACGGCACGAACGGCCCAGACCGCGCCAGGTTCCTCCGCCAGTTCGCCGACGAGCCGGTCGTCCTCGGCTTCCCCTTCCTCCGCGAGCGTCAGGACCCCAAGCAGGGCCAGGTCGACTACCTGATCGACGAGTTCAAGATCTGGTCCGCGCCGAAGACCGACTTCGCGATTCCGCCCGCAGCCGTCGAGCCTCCCCGGCTCCTCTACCATTGCACCTTCGATGACGCGGCAGCGATCGAGCGCCCCGCCGCCGGCCCGAACGGCACTTTCCTCGGCGGAACCTTCGAGGAGGGTAGGGCCGGCAATGCGCTGCGCGTCCGAAAGGGGCTCTCCTCCGCGATCGTCCGCTTCGAGAAAGGCGTGCTCCGGCCGCGCGGGACCATCGAGTTCTGGGCGAAGATCGAGAACGACCGCGAGACCTTCGGCGACGGAGGCGATCCTCGCTTCTTCATGATGGAGACGGCCCCCGGTTCGGAGACGGTCTTCCAGCTCGCCGCGAACGACGGCTGCGGCCGCGGCGGCCTCTCCATCTACCACCAAGGCCTTTCCGCCGCTTCCGAGGACCATTGCCTCGGACCGGCACGATACGATTCGGTCGTTCCCGGCGCGACCAAGGGCTGGCACCACTACGCGCTCGTCTGGGACGAAACCGGCGTCCCGGGGCCGGACGGCCCCGTCGCGCTCGCCGCCTTCATCGACGGCAGGCGGATTCCGCTCCACGGCGACACGGGGCTCGCCAAGGCGCCCCGCATGGCGGCACGCTTCCTCGCCAACCCCGCCACGCTCTTCCTCTCGCTCAACCCGGAGCTCGACCGCGGCTTCAACAACAAGACCGACTTCCTGATCGACGAGTTCAAGATCTGGTCCGTGCCGAAGACGGCCTTCGACATCCGTTGACCATGCGTTCACTCGCCGACATCGACGTCGTTGTCCTCACCTACAAGCGGGACGACCTTCTGAAGGACTGCCTCGACTCGCTGCGCCGCGCGTGCGGCGACGAGCCGCGCGCGATCGTCGTCGACAACGCCCCTTCGCCGTCGACGCGCGAGCTCGTGGCGGGGTATGCCAACGCGCTCTACCTCGAATCCTTCGGCAATCCTGGCTTCGCGGGCGGCAACAACCGCGCGATGCCGCACTGCACGCGCCCCTACACGCTGCTCCTCAACAACGACACGGTTATCCACTCCCGCGCCTCGATCGAAGGCCTCGCCGCGTTCCTCGACGAGCATCCGGAATGCGGAGCCGCCCAGGGGTCCATGGTCCTCGCCCGAGCCGGCGGGAAACTGGGCGGGACGGGCACGTTCCTCACGCCCTTCGGCTTCCTCTATTCGCCGGGCTTCAACGTGCCGGACGCCGAGGAGTTCCACCATCCCTTCCCCGTCTTCTCCACGATCGGCGCTTTCATGATCTTCCGCCGTTCGATCCTTCCCGCCGTCGGCGGCTTCCTCTTTCACGACCACTTCAAGTCCTACTACGAGGAGACCGACTTCTGCCACCGCGTGTGGCTCTCCGGAAGCGAGGTCTGGTTCGTCCCTACCGTTCCGATCGACCACCTCTGCGGCGCGACGATGAGCATGTTCCCCCGCCGCGAGATGATGCGGCAGTTCATCCGCAACTCGTGGTTTTCCCTCCGGACGTGCCTCGGCCCCTGGAGCCGGTTCCGACTTCTCTCCTGCTACGCCTTCGTCATGGCGGG
>CAMNDA010000042.1 GCA_946534745.1 uncultured Verrucomicrobiota bacterium
AGGCCGTCGCGCGCGAGGCCGAGGCCTCGCGCCTGCTCGAGGGCATCGTCGCCGACCTCGAGAAGACCGCCGCCATCGCCACCAACACCAAGGACTGGGCCGGCGCCGCCGCCGCGCTCTCCGAGATCCTCGAGTACGTCCCCGAGCGGACCGACGAGCGCTACCGCAGCGCCTTCCGCCGCCTCCGCGAGGTCCAGGAGCGCGTAAAATGAAGCGGCTGGCCCTGGCAGTCCTGATGGTCGGCCTCCGCGCCGACCTGTCCGCCGCCCGCCCCGAGGCCGCGCCGCCGCCTTCGCCCGCGGTCGCCGTCACCTCGCGCCCCGAGGGCGCGATGCTCTCCATCGACGGCGTGCCGCGCGGGGTCACGCCCGCCTCGGTCCACCTCTTCCCCGGCCGCCACGTCGCGCGCCTCGAGCTCGAGGGCGCCCCCGCGACCTACGCCGAGTTCGAGTCCGGCGAATCGCCCTCCGACGTCTTCTTCGAACTGCCCGCGCCCAGCGTCACCGTACTGCTCGACACCGAGCCGCAGGGCGCCGCCGCGACGCTGGACGGCGCGTTCGTCGGCACCACGCCCGTCCTGCTGCCCGAGCTCGCGCCCGGGAGGCACTCCTTCGGGCTCTCGCTCGACGGCCACCGCGACGCCGTGCTCGAGGAGGACCTCGCCGCGCCGGCGCCCGTCCGCGTCTTCGCGCGCCTCGTGCCGTCCTCCGCCACGCTCCGCGTCACGTCGGACCCCGCCGGCGCCTCGGTCGTCGTCGGCGGCGTCCCGCGCGGCGCCGCGCCGGTCGACGTCTCCGGCATCCCCGAGGGCGAGACCGAGGTCGAGGTCTCCCTGCCCGGCCACGCGTCCTTCCGCCGCCGCGTGAAGCTCGCCTCCGGCGACGACGTCCCGCTCCACGCCGCGCTCGAGCCCCTCCCGACCGAGCTGCGCGTCGTCACCGTCCCCGCCGGCGCGAGCGTCTACGTGGACGACGAGCCACGCGGCGCCGCCCCGCTCGCGATCACCAACGCCCTCCCCGGCTCCTTCCGCGTCCGCGTCCGCCTCGAGGGCTACGACCCGCTCGCGCGCACCGTCGAGCTCGGCCCCGGCGAGCACTCGACCCAGGAGTTCCGCCTCCGCCCCAACACCGGCTCCGTCTCGCTCTCCACCTCGCCCGCGCTCGTCACCGTCTCCGTCGACGGCCGCCGCGCCGGCGCGACCGAGGCGAAGCCCGGCTCGTCCGACGCCGTCTCGAGGGAGCTCGTCCTCCGCGTCCCCGCCGGCGTGCGCACCGTCGAGCTCTCCCGGCCCGGCTACCGGACCGAGACGCGCACCGTCGAGGTCGGGCGCGACCGCACCGCCACGCTCGGCACGATCAAGCTCGAGCGCCTCTTCATCCCCGACGTCGCCGTCGTCACCCGCAACGGCACGACCGTCCGCGGCATGTTCAAGGAGCGCTCCGGCGGCTTCTACCGCGTCGAGACCGCGCCCGGCCTCGTCCACTCCATCCCGCTCGCCGACATCGAGAGCGTCCAGACGATCCGCTCCGACGCCGGGCCCGACACCGCACCCTAGGAGACTTCCCCATGGACCTCACCGCACTCAAGAACGACGTCTTCCGCCGCAACCTCGAGCTCGTCGAGCACGGGCTCGTCGTCCTCACCTGGGGCAACGTCTCCGGCATCGACCGCGAGGCGGGCCTCGTCGCCATCAAGCCCAGCGGCGTCCCCTACGCCGGCATGACCGCCGAGGACATCGTCGTCGTCGACCTCGAGGGCCATGCCGTCGAGGGCCGCCTCCGCCCCTCCTCCGACCTCCCGACGCACCTGGCGCTCTACCGCGCGTTCCCCTCCGTCGGCGGCATCGTCCACACGCACTCGCCCAAGGCCGTCGCCTGGGCGCAGGCCCGCCGCGGCATCCCCGCCTTCGGCACGACGCACGCCGACCACTTCCACGGCGCCGTCCCCTGCACGCGCGAGCTCACGCCCGCCGAGGTCGCCGACGACTACGAGCTCAACACCGGCCGCGTCATCGAGGAGCGCTTCCACGACCTCGACGCCGAGGCCTTCCCCGGCGTCCTCGTCGCGGGCCACGGCCCGTTCACGTGGGGACCCACGCCGCGCAAGGCCGTCGAGAACGCCGTCGCGCTCGAGCAGATCGCCGCGATGGCGCTCGACACGCTCCGCCTCGACCCGGACGCCGAGCCGGCCCCGTCCTACGTCCTGGACAAGCACTACTTCCGCAAGCACGGCCCCGGCGCCTACTACGGCCAGAAGTAGCGCGCCCGCCGTCTCGCCCCCGCCGATGCCCCGCGCCGCCGCCAGCCCCCGCCGCGCGCTCCTCGCCGCGCTCGCCCTCGCCGCCGCGCTCGCTCCCGCGGCGCCGCGCACGCTCGTCGCCCTGCGCAGCGACCAGTCCGGCCTCCCCGAATCGATCGCCCGCGAGACGCTCGCGTCCGTCGACCGCGCCTGCGACTCGCTCCGCGCCCTCGGCGCCGGCGACCCGCGCGCCGCCGCCGCGCTCTCCGAGCCCGGCGTCCCCGCGCCCGAGCTCGGGCCCGCCCTCGACGCCGTCGCCGCGACGCTCGACCGCCCGTGGACCCCGCGCGAGACGGAGGACGCCGTCTTCGCCCTCCTCGGCGCCGCCTTCGCCGGCGCCGAGCCTCCCGCGCCGCTCCTGCGCCGCCTCG